>JBATNZ010000109.1:0-14691 GCA_049290615.1 Candidatus Contendibacter sp. | reverse complement strand
GCGCCGCGCAGTCCGGAGCGCCGGGCGCTGATGCAGCAGACGGCCGCCCTGTACGGGGTCTCGGAAGACGCGCTGTACCGGGCACTGCGCGAACGCGCCCGACCCAAGGCCCTGAACCGCGCCGACCGCGGGGTGCCGCGGGTCCTGCCCCCGGCGGAGCTCGAGCACTACTGCGAGGTCATCGCGGCGCTGAAGATCCGCACGAGCAACAAGAAGGGGCGCCACCTCTCCACCGTCCAGGCCATTCGCCTGCTCGAAGAGCATGGCGTGGAGACTCCCGCCGGCCTGCTGCGCGCGCCGGCCGCGGTGCTGACCCGCACCACGGTCAACCGCTACCTCAAGCGCTGGGGCTTCGACTACCGCACCCTGACCCGGGTCCCGCCGGCGGTGCGCTTCGAGGCCCGCCACAGCAACGAGTGCTGGCAGTTCGATCTGAGCCCCTCGGATCTGAAGCAGGTCGCGCGACCGGCCTGGTTCGAGGAGGGCCGGGGGCATCCGCTCTTGATGCTCTACAGCGTGGTCGATGACCGTAGCGGGGTTGCCTACCAGGAGTACCACGGGGTCTACGGCGAGGATGTGGAGGCGGCGTTGCGCTTCCTGTTCAACGCCATGGCCCCGAAGTCCGACCCCGACCTGCCGTTCCAGGGGCGCCCGGGCATGCTCTACATGGACTCCGGGCCGATCGGCAAGAGCTTGATCTTCCGCCGCGTGATGGACTACCTCGGGATCGAGGTGCGCACCCACATGCCCAAGGACAGCGACGGCCTGCGTCCGACGGCCCGGGCCAAGGGCAAGGTCGAGCGGCCCTTTCGCAGCGTCAAGGAGATGCACGAGACCCTCTACCACCTGCACGCGCCCGAGACCGAGGCCGAGGCGAACGCCTGGCTGCTACGCTTCCTGATCCACTACAACCGCATGCCCCACCGCCGCGAGCCCCATGCGCGGATCGACGACTGGCTGGCCAACCTGCCCCCGGAGGGGGTGCGCGCCATGTGCAGTTGGGAGCGCTTCGGTACCTTCGCCCGCGAGCCCGAGCGGCGCAAGGTCGGAGTCGACGCCCGGGTCTCCTTGGACGGGACCCTCTACCAGGTCGACCCAGACTTGGCCGGCGAGGACGTGATCCTGTGGTGGGGGCTGTTCGACAACGCCCTCTATGTCGAGCACGGCGAGCGGCGCTTCGGCCCCTACGAGCCGGTCGGCGGCCCCATCCCCCTGCATCGCTACCGCTCGTTCAAGAAGACCAAGACCCAGCAACGCGCCGAGCGCATCGCGACCTTAGCCGAACAACTGGCCCTGCCCGGGTCCGTGTGGGGCGGACCAGCCGCCTCGGCAGGACCGGCACCAGGGGTCGCCGTCGCGCAGACGCCCTTCGTCGATCCGGACCCGTTCCAGGACATCGCCTTCCCCACCGCGGTCGCGGCCAAACGCGCCATCGCCAATGACCTGGGCATCCCCTTGGCCAAGTTGCCGGCGGAGGCGCTGGCCGCGCTCGATACCGCCCTGGCCGCCTCCCTGCGCAAGGCCGACGTCATGGCCTACGCGCGCACCCACCTGAAACCCCTGCGCGGAGGCTGACCGGTATGCAGAGCGAGGTGATGAAGCACTTTGGGCTGATCCGCGGCTTGCCGCGCGCCGGCTATTTCGAGACCGCGCAGCAACGCCGGGCCTTTGAGGACATCAAGATCGCCATCCGCGGCGGCCAGCTCTTGGCCTTGGTCGGATTGGTCGGCTGTGGCAAGACCACCACGCTGCACCGCCTGACCGAGGCCCTCAAGGACGAGCGTGAGATCCTGGTGTCCCAGTCGCTCGCGGTGGACAAGCACCGGATCAACCTGGGTACCCTGATGCTGGCCCTGTTCTATGACCTGGTGACCGAGAAGGACTTCAAGGTCCCCACCCAGCCGGAGAAGCGCGAGCGCAAGCTCATCGAGGTCATCGCCAAGCGCAAGAAGCCGGTTGCCTTGTTCGTCGACGAGGCCCACGACCTGCACCCCAAGACCCTGGTGGGGCTCAAGCGCCTGGTCGAGCTGGTCCAGAACAACGGCGGCACCCTGTCCGTGGTCCTGGTCGGTCACCCCAAGCTCAGGAACGACCTGCGCCGGCCGGCCCTGGAGGAGATCGGCGCGCGCACCACCCTGTTCTGGCTGGACGGCATCAAGGGGCAGGAGCGGGCCTATCTGGACTGGTTCCTGGAGCAATGCGCTCCGGCCGACGCGGCCGACCTGCTGACCCCGGAGGCCCGCGAGCGCCTGGCCGCGGCGCTGTCCACCCCGTTGCAGATCGAGCAGTACCTGACGCTCGCGCTGGAGGCGGCCTATCAGGTCGGCCAGAAGCCGGTGACGCTGGAGGTCATCGAGGCCGTCTTGGCGGCCGATATCGATGCCCTGGAGGCGACCCTGACCCGCTACGGCTACAACACCCGGGCGCTCGCGGATCTACTCAACATTCGTCCGGTGGAGATCCGCTCCTTCCTGCACGGCCAGTTGGCACCGGGACGGACCCAGGAACTGCATGGCCAGTTGCTGGCGGCGGGGTTGCCGGTGTGAGGGGGCGGCCCGTGCAGCCGTTTGCAGATAATCTGGGCCGACGCGGATGTTGGTGGGCTGCTTGCAGTTAATGGGGGCTCATTTGCAAATAATCTGGGTCCGGGATCCCCGTTATTTGCACTTAATCTGGGCTAGAAATCGCGATGTTTGTGGGTCGAGCCTCGGACGTTTGTGGGCCGCTACAGATAGCCCCTCGCGCAAACCCGATGATTTTCTTTACCGAACCTGACCACTACGAAAAAACCATCCTGTCCGATCTGCAAGGAGCGTGGAGTTGTCTGCGCGATGACGTAGTCGAACACGCCGGGTTCCCGAACTGGGACCGGTTGCTGTTCCACATCGACGAGGCGATGAGCTGGGAAACCGTGCGGCATCTGGAACGGATGGAACCGCTGCTGCTGTTGATCCGCAATCTGGCGGTGCAAGGCCAAGCGCCGGAGGAGATCATGGAAGCGCTTGAGGACATAACGGACATTCTTCAAGAGGTTCAGCAGGATTTGAAGCAGGGAAAGCTGCTGTAGCGCATCCGGGCACGTAATCGGAGAAGGGCGGAATCAAAGCGTCATGTCCGAGCCCAGCCTTCGGGCCGCCTCGGGGTTGTGCGGTTCGATAAAGCTCCGCAATCGGATCAGGTCGGCTCTGGCGGCGGCAGTCCAGATCAGCGCGGTTGTTCGAGATTCGGGCATGGGCCTTCCTTATCTGTACCCCAAGTGTCGAGCCACGCGGTCATCGCTTCGTCGCCGACAAACTGGCCGGTGCGCTGATACTCCGCCCATGCCTCGTCCGCCTCCAGATTGCGCCGTTCGGCCGCTTCCTCCCGGTCGAGATACTCGCGGATAGCCTCGCGCATCAGCCAGTGCGCGGACCGGCGGCGGGCCTCGCCAAGTGCTTTTAGCCGCTCGCGGGTCTGTTCATCGAGCTTGACGCCCGTTGTCGTGCTGCTCATGTCATCCCCCCGCAAAAAAGTTGCACTTATAGCAACCAGTTTCAACCAAAATATCCCCGAGCGTCAATGAAAAAACGCCTCTCATGCAGCAGGCGGCTTTTCTGGGTGAGGTGGAGTACCACAAACCCAACCGGTCAGGCGCGGCGCGTCCATGCGCTTGCACTCCACCCCCCAACAGATGCCCGTCTTTCAGCAGAACCAGGTCGATTTCAGCCCCGTTGTGCGTGGCGGATACCATGAAAATCGAAAATTATAATTTCGAATATCATGGTAGTTGCCCTCTCATCTCCATAGTATTGGAAACACTCTGCAAGCAGTAAGCCGCTGCGATAAACTTATAAATATCAACCATAAATTTAGAGCCGCCACGTCATGATCCGCTTCATTCCAAGCCTGTTGCTCGTCTGCCTGGGGTTTCTGACTACCCCGATGACCGCGTGGGCGGCGGCGCCTCAGTTCGACAAACTGGAGCGGCCGGCGGGCGCAATCATGGCGCCGGAGCGGTTCTTGCGACCCTGGGACGCAGTGACCTTCTTCTTCGATCAGGATCAGGGACCGGCGGCGGGGGGCGTGGAAGACGAACCGCAACGGGTGGTGCGCATGGAACCGGCCTGGGCTGGCGAGTGGCGCTGGCTGAACCGCCGCACCCTGCAATTTCGACCCGCCGAACCGTGGCCGCCGCTGGCGCGGATGACGGTGGACATCAACGGTCAACGCAAACAACTGCTGGCGCTGTTGCCGGCGCCGATCCGCAGCTCGCCCGCTCACAATACGGAAAACCTGCCGCAATTCGACCGGGTGACGCTCACCTTTCCAACGCCGGTGGACCCGGCGGCGCTGGCCCGACTGCTGACCCTGGAAGCGCGCCCCTTGCCGGCGGTGGGACCGGAAGGAATGCGGGCGCTGAACGCCAAGGATTTCGAGATCAAGGCGGGAGAACGCGCCGACCGCTCGGCGGAGGCCGATTATGTCGTCGTGCTCCGCGATCCGGTTCCCGGCAATCACCAGATCGATCTCAAACTCCGCCTGTCGGACGAACCCAGCCTGAACGACGAGTTGAAAACCCTGTCGTTTCGCACCGCCGAGCCTTTCCGCCTGAGTCGCCTTGAATGCGGACAGGTGGGCGAGTCGGATTATCGGCATCGCGATATTTATGTCACCGATAAGCAGATCAAGGATTTCATCTACTGCAAGCGGGACTCCGGCTACGAGGAAGCCCAAAAAGCCTCGCCGGCTTTAGTGCTGGGGTTCAATCACGATCTGGCGAAGCCGGACGGCGAAGACCGCGTTCTATCGCCGCTGGTCGCCCGCAACCTGCTGCATTTCACGCCGGCGGTGGAAGCGCTCAAGGCGACCGTATCGGGCTCCTACCTGATCGTCAGCGGCCGTTTCGCCAGCGATCAAATCTATACCCTGCGGCTGACGCCGGCCGATCTGCGCGACCGCAACGACCGTTCCTTATCGCTGAAGGGCGATGAGACCTTTCGTTTTGCCTTCGCCCCGGAACAACCTTCCCTGCAATGGGACGCCGCGCAGGGCGTAGTCGAACGGTTGGGGCCACAAATGGCGCCCTTACGCGGACGAGGCTTTTCCCGGGTCGATCTGCGCATTCACGCCATCGATCCGTTCAGCCGCGACTTCTGGCCGTTCCCCGACGAACCGGTAAAAGTGGACGACAATCAGGAACCCCCGCTGCCCGGCGCCGAACCGCAACCACATCAGCAGGGCGGGGACATCGCCGTGGAGGAAATCGCCAAGCGCCTGAAAACGCTAGGTTCGCCCGCCTTTTCAGAAGTGGTTTCGTTGCCGCTGCTGAAAGGCGGCGCTCTGGCTAAATTCGGCCTGGACTTGAAACCTCCGCTCACCCGCATCGCCGGTCCGGAGCGACCGGGGACTTACCTGGTGGGTCTGCGCCCCTTGGACAGTTCCAGCCAGCGCGCCTGGATTCGCATTCAGGTCACCGACCTGGTTCTGACCGCGGTGGAAGAGCGGGAGCACGTTCACTTTTTCGTCACCTCGCTGGCTACGACCCATCCGGTACCCGGCGCGGAAATCCAGCTTGATGGCGTTGACGTTGAAGGGCGCTGGTGCAAAACCCAACGCGGCGTCACCGATCAGCAGGGCCACTTTGATTGGCAAGCGCCGGGCAACTCCCGGTGCAGCCTGCGGCGGGTGAGCGTCCAGAAGGGCGAGGATGTGCTGGTCCTCGATCCAAACCGGCCCCTGCCGCGCTATGCCAAGGAACGATGGAGCGCGCCGAGCAACCAGGAAGAGGGTAACGGGTTGAACTGGACGACGGCGGATTTGAGCCAGCGGCGGGAGTCGCCACGGCTGCTGTGCCATCTGTTCACCGAACGGCCGATCTACCGCCCCGAGGAGCCGGTGCAGATCAAGGGCATGGTGCGCGATTATCTGAAGGGGCAACTGCGCTTTGGCCGGGGCGGCGGCGCATTGGTCGTGCGCGGACCCAATGATCAGGAATGGCGCTACCCGATCAAGCTGGACGAGTACGGCGGTTTCTATCACCGCTTCGGCGAGGAAACGCCGGCGACGGGCGATTACCGCATTCATTTTGAGATCGGAGGGGGTTCGAGCGCCGCCCCTCCCACCGCCGCCCATGCGGAGGCAGCAAACGATGATAGCGCCGAAGAAACCACCGGCGACGCGGAAGAGAGCGCTGACGCCGATGAGGAAGAAAGCGACGAGGCGGTCAATAACACCTCTTGCGGCGAAGTGACTTTCAAGAAGGAAGCTTACCGCCTACCGACCTTCGAAGTGCTGCTGAACGCGCCGCAACGGGTCAGCCTGGAAAATGAATTTACCGTCCAGTTGACGGCGCGCTACTTCGCCGGGGGTCTGGTCGCCGACCGACCCTTGCAATGGCGGGTCGCGCAATTCCCCTATGTCTGGACTCCGCCCAAGCGCGAGGGCTTTTTCTTTTCCAGCGATGCCCGCTTCTCAGCCGACAAGGACTTTCGCGCGACTCCGACCTTGCAGCGGCAAGGCCAAACCGACGGAGAAGGCGGCGCGACCCTGACCCTTGATCCTGCCGTCGAAGCGACCGCCCAGCCGCGCCGCTATCTGATCGAGGCCACGGTCACCGGTCCCGATGAGATGCAGGCGCGGATGACCCTGCCGGTAGTGGCGCTGCCGCCGTTCGTGCTGGGGGTGAAAGTGCCCCGCTATTTCACCGACGCCGACGCCGTGGAACCTGAAATTCTGGTCGCCGACCCGGACGGCAAGCCGCTGCCGGATCGGGCGGTGACCGTGCGGCTGATTAAACGCAACTGGAATTCGATCCTGCAAGCCAGCGACTTTTCGCAGGGCGCAGCCAAATACGTGACCGAAGTCATCGACGAAACCCTCAGCGAAACCGTCCTGACCAGCGCCAGCGACATCCAGAAACTCCACTTGCCGCTGCGGGATGCCGGCGTGTACCTGCTGCAACTCGAAGCCGCCGACCGGCTGGGACGCCGCCAGCAGCTCAGCGTCGACTTCTTTGTAGAAGGCAAAACGCCGGTCACCTGGTCGCAACCGCCGGCGCAGACCGTTACGGTCACGGCGGACAAAGACGCCTACAACCCCGGAGAGACGGCCACGTTGGTGGTGCAAAGCCCTTTCCAGACCGCGCGCGCCCTGGCGGTGGTGGAAGAGCCGGAAGGTCCGTTCCGTTACCAATGGATCGACATCGCTAACGGTTACGGCCAGTTCCGGCTCGCGGTGCGCAAACAACACCTGCCTAAAGCGCCGGTGCATTTCCTGCTGATGCGTGGCCGGTTGCCCGATGCGTCGCTGGCCCCGACCGCGCCGTTCGATCTGGGCAAGCCGGTGACTCTGGCGGCAACCCGCTGGATCACGGTCAATCCGGTCAAGAACACGCTGACGGTCAAGCTGGAAGCGCCGGCCAAGGCCCGCCCCGGCGATGACATCGAGGTGGCGCTGCGCCTGGCTGACGATGAAAGCAAACCGGTCGCGGGGGAAGCGACTTTCTGGATGGTGGATCAGGCCATCTTTGCCTTGGCCAAGGAACAACCGCTGGACCCGCTGCCGCACTTTATCGTGCCGCGTCGCAGCCGGCTGGTCGCGCACGATAGCCGCAGCCTGGCCTTCGGCGTTCTGCCGCTCAAGGAAATGCCGGGCGGCGACGGCGAAGCGGCGGGGGAGGAGTGGGGGCTGGACAACATGTCGGTGCGCAAGAATTTCACCCCGGCGCCGGTGTTCCTGCCCAAAGTCAGCGTAGGAGCGGACGGCCTCGCCCGGATCAAGGTCAAGCTGCCCGACTCGCTGACCGTGTTCAAATTGCGGGCCAAGGCGATCAGCGGTCCCGACCGCTTCGGTTACGCCACGGGCGTTATTCAGGTGCGGCAACCGATTCTGGCGCAACCAGCCTTGCCCCGCTTTGTGCGACCCGGCGACCGCTTCAATGCCGGACTCATCGGGCGCGTGGTGGAAGGACCGGGCGGAGAGGGGAAAGCTGCGCTGAAACTCGATGGCTTGCAGTGGGAAGGCGCGAACGAGCAACGCTTTGCCTGGGCCGACAAGAAGCCGCAAAACCTCGATTTCACGGTCACCGTTCCCGATCCTGGCCTGCGCATGGACGGCGGACTGCAACGCGAGCGGGTACGATTGCTCTTCACCTTGGAGCGGCTCGCCGATCACGCCCGCGATGCGGTGGAAATCAGTTTGCCGGTGCAACCGGATCGGCGGCCCGTTCGACGGGCGCAACTAAAAGATTTAGCGCCGGGGGCGACCCTGGAATTGCCGTTGCCGTCGGAACCGATCCGGCCCGGCACCTTCCGCCGCGTATTGACCGTCAGCACCGATCCCGGACTTGCGCGACTCATCGCCGGTCTGGATACCCTGCTGGCTTTCCCCTACGGCTGCACCGAGCAGCGCTTGAGCCAGGCGTGGGTACTGCTGGCCTTGCGTAATTGGAGCGGATTGCTGCCCGAAGGTGACAGCGTGGCGCAACGGGCGAGCGCGGCGGTGCAGGCGGTCGCTCAAATCATCGCGGAATCTATTGACGATCAGGGTTTGGTGGCGTTCTGGCCCAAGAGCCGGGGTTATGTCGCCCTGACCGCATGGTCGCTGGAATTCCTGACGGAAGCCAAAAAGCAGGGCGAGCCGGTGGATGACAAGCTGTTGGAGCGGTTGACGCGGGTGCTGCGGCAGGCGCTGCGTTCCGACTATCCCCGCCTGTTGAGCGGTTCGGAATATCTGGAGCGGACCACGGCGCTGGAAGCGCTGTCCAGCGCGGGTGTAGCCGACGAGGCTTATCTGACCGAACTGCTGCGCCAAGCCGAATTTCTCACTCCGGAAGCGGCGGCGCGGGTCGCCGTCGCCCTGGCGCAATCTCCCTCCGCCGACCGACCCGCCTTGACCCGACTGGTCGGCCAATTATGGGAAGCAGTGGAAACACGCAGTTTCCAGGGCCGCGATGTGTATGCCGGATTGCGGGAGGGGAACGGGGGCAGCCCGCTCATTCTGCCTTCGGAAGCACGGACCCTGGCGACGATGATCCACGCCGTGGCCTTGGCCGACCCGAACGAGCCGCGTCTGAATCTACTCACCGACGCGCTGATTCGTTTGGGCCAACAGGATGGTTGGGGTTCCACTCAGGCCGACCAACAGGCGATCCGGGCCTTGGTTGCTTACCAGACGAAGCCCTCTCCCGCAGCCGGGCGCTTCACCGTGCGCGCCGGTCCGGATGGGAAACCGGAAGTCGTTGCCGTGGATCGGTTTATTCGCCGGAGCAGCAGCGCGGCGACGCCCTGGTCTATCGTGGCGGACTCGACTTCAGCGCCGTTGGTGGTGAACGAGAACGTGAGTTACTTGCCGGCGACGACGGGCAGCGCGGCCAAGGCGGAAGTGGCGGGATTTGTCGTCAGCCGCGACAGTTTCCGCGTCCCGGCCAAGCCGGACCTGCCATTGGAACGGCTCGCGCCGGCAGGCGAAGGGCAAGCCATTGAATTAGGCGTGGGTCAGGTTATTGAAGATCGCGTCGAAGCGGTCAATCCTGAACTCCGCCATCACGTCGTCATTGAAGCGCCCCTGGCGGCGGGGATGGAACCGCTCAATGCCCGGCTCGCCAATGCCGCCGCCGAGGCCAAGCCGAGCCAGCCCGATACGATGGCGGCGAGTTATCAGGCGCGACTGGATGACCGCATGGTTTACGTGTTCGATGAACTGCCGGCGGGAAATTATCGCTTTTATTTCCGCAGCCGGGCGACGATTCCGGGGAGTTTCACCCAGCCGCCCAGCACCGCCGAGATGATGTACCGGCGCGCAGTCAATGGGAACAGCGCCGGGGCACGGATCGTCATCAGCCGCTGAAGGGGATATTGATGGGTTTCGCGGCGCGTTATCCCTCCTGCTCCGGATGGCTTCGAGGCGTAACCGGCGTATTCCTGCTCGCGTTCTTGGCGTTGTATGGTTTTGCCGTCGCGCAACGGGCGAGCCTGGAAGCGCCGCCGCCCACGCCGATCCTGCTGGACCGTCAAGGCTATTTTCTGGCCCAGTTTGGCGCGAGAGTGACTGGCGCGGACGGTATTCGTCGGACTGAATACGGTTATTGGCCGCTGGATGCGCTGCCGGAGCGAGTGGCGACGGCCGCTGTGGCGCTGGAAGATCAGCGCTTCTGGAATCACCCCGGCGTGGATGCGCTGGCGGTGCTGCGCGCCGGTTGGCAGGCCGCCCGCAACGGTCGCGTGCGTTCGGGGGCGTCCACCCTCGCCATGCAGGTGGTGCGGATGCAACATCCCGCGCCGCGCACGCTGTGGAACAAGTGCGTCGAGGCGGGGGCGGCCATCGCGCTAACCCAGCGCTATGGACAGGACGCCGTACTGCGTCACTATTTGCAAATCGCGCCCTACGGCAACAGCAGCCACGGCATCGCTCATGCCGCCCGCTGGTATTTCGATAAACCGGTCCACGATCTCGGTTGGGCCGAAATCGCCTTTCTGACCGCCATTCCTCAAGCGCCGGGCCGCATGAATCCCTACCGGGCCGCAGGGCGCCAGGCCATCGTCCAGCGTGGCGTGCGCTTGTTGGGGTTGCTGGGGGAACGCGGCGTCATTACCACCGAACAGCGGCGGTTGGCGGAGATACAGATTCAGTCGCTACGGCCTTTGGAGCACGGCAGGCGACCGCCGTATCTGCACGCCCTCCTGCATATCGAACGCCTGCTGGATCGGAACGGTCCGCCACCGGCCCGGGAACCGATCCTGCGCGCCACGCTCGATCTGGCGCTGCAACGGGAAATTGCTCGCCTAATCGAGAACGCCTGGCCGGAATGGCGGGAAGCGGGCGCGGAACAGGCGGCGGTGCTGGTGGTGGAACGCGCCGGGTTCGCGGTGCGGGCCGCTCTGGGTTCGCTCGATTATTTTCACTCACCCGCCGGAGCGCTGGATTTCATTCACACGCCGCGTTCGCCGGGTAGTACCTTGAAGCCTTTTCTCTATGCGCTGGCCCTGGAGCGGGATTTGTTGACGCCCGCGACCTGGTTGCCCGACGGGCCGGAAGGCGCGGCGGGCATCGGCAACGCCGACGGGCGGTTTCTGGGGCTATTGCTGCCCCGGCAAGCGCTGGCCAATTCCCGCAACGTACCGGCGGTTCATTTGCTGCGCCGGGTTGGCCTGCAATCGTTTTTCGCTTTTCTAAGCGAATTGGATCTGTTGCCCGGACCGCACGACCGCGATCCTGGCCAGTTCGGGTTGACGTTGGCGCTCGGCGGTCTGCCGACGACACTGGAGCGGTTGGTGCGGGCGTATGGAACGCTGGCCAATGACGGTCGCTTGCCCGCGCTCCAGTGGTACGAGGGGCAACCCCTGCCGGCGGATCGCCCGTTGCTATCGGCTACCGTGGCGCGGCAAGTCACTTTGTTTCTGGCTGAACCCTTGGCGCGCCTGCCCAGTTTCCCGCGCCATGGGCCGACGGATTATCCCTTCGCGGTCGCGCTCAAGACTGGCACGTCGCAAGGGTATCGGGATGCCTGGATCGTGGCGTATTCGTCCGATTATCTGGTCGGAGTCTGGCTGGGTCGCAGCGATGTCAACCCGATGCGCGGACTCACCGGCGGCCGCGCCCCGGCGACGCTGGCCCGCGCTATCCTGCTGCGCCTGCACCGGAACGAACCGGGCGTTCTTCAAGATAGGGAATTCCCATCGCCGGAAGGCTACCTGCCAGTCGAGATTTGCCTTCATTCCGACCAACGACGGGACCGGTGCGCGCAAACCCTGCGCGAATGGTTGCCGTCGGGAATGCTGAGCGACGGCAAACCTGCCGAGCGCCCAGCGTCCGCCGAACCGGCTAAGGGTGAATCACCCATGCTGGCTTTGCCCCAGGAAACGCCCGTTGAGATCACTATCGTCGCGCCCGAGCACAACGCCCGACTCTGGCGCAATCCCGAAGCGCCGCCCGCGCTCGACCGCATCGCATTGAAGGCGGTCGCGAAAGGGTCCGTTTCACAAATCGTCTGGTATGTGGACGATGAGCCGTTTGGCGTTGCGCAAGTCGATCAACCGCTGTATTGGCCGTTGCGGAAAGGCGCTCACCAATTTCAGGCGCGCTTGCCTTACCGCGAGGAGCGGTCGCATCCGGTGCGGGTGGTCGTCGAGTGAAGGCGCGTGGACATAGGCGCAAAAAAAGCGCCAAACCCCAGTAAATCAATATCATGGCTAACCTGGAAATCAACTGGACCGTCAAAAATCGCGCTTATCATGGAAATTGATCGACCAGTTGTTGAATACATTGCTTTGACGCACCATGGCTTACGATCACCACATCAAGATCATAACGCTCGTAGAGCTTCAACGCGCGTTTGATTCCTCCTATGATCCAATCGGTGTCATTGCCAAATGCTCCTCCACCGAGAAGCGTGAGAAATACACGATTGTTTCCGGTACTTAGCGCATTCAAGATCGCGGTACAAATTGTCGCTTCGTAGGAAGCATCGAGAATGAGTCTTGCAAAGTCCTCCCAAAGCTCCGGGGAGTGACTGGAATAGGAGACTGGCAAGGCGGAGCAATAGACTTGCGTGACTGTATGCTTGGAGTCCTTGATTGTAACCTGCGTATTCCACTGTATGCCGATTCGTAGTAATTGTCGCAATTGATCAAGTTCATTTTCGCTCGAAGCCCGAAGTCGATTCAAAATCTTGATGAGGCCGCTATGCGATGCCAACAGGTAACCGTTTTTCATTTCCCAAAATCGATTCTTGGAGTTGCCTAACGCTATTCCGATATCAGCCGAGCAATCGATCTGATTTCCTTCTGATTGACCAGTGTGGCCATTAACAATTGCAAAGTAGTTGCGATAAATCGTTCCCGCGCCGGCCGCAATAGCGCATGCTGGTCCTTGAGTGTGATCATTTTCATAAATTCCAATGCCATGCTCGGGCGTTACTCTCGGAGATACCATCTCAAGCAAATTAAACTGGGAGGCTACCTGAAACAATGAACCCGCATTGGGTTCATTCGCATGTAACTCCTGGACATTGGCGACTACTTCGCGTACCGATATTCTTCCAATCGCGCGTTCGCAAGAATTGACACGGTCACGCAATTCCATCAAGGATGGAGTTTCCAATCGGCCGTAAATGAATGTCTTCCCGTTCACAAGAGATGTCAGCGTATCGCTATCAATAGCAATATTCTTGCGAACCTGACTTGGCGACACCTCACTAAATCCGGTCAATATTTCAAACCATGTCATTGGATTCCACCAGGCAATAAGCGTATGCGAATTAAGGGAAAAGTCTACAAGGCAGGCGAATGATCACTTCAGTGAGTGGTCGGGCAGCGATAGAGAAAAACTTATCGATCATGAAGCAAGTTCGCCAAGTGTTTTGTGGCCAAGCGCGGATATTTCGAGAGATTGTTGCCTTCCTCACTTCTTGTTTCATTGGCGACAATAATCCACCTCGCGCTGTGGCGGAAGTTACAGAGGACCGTCTTTATCCGATAAAAAACATCATTTTACAATAAGTTATAAAATAATTCCATCAGGCATGGCGATTGCTAGCGACCGTATGCCGCCCGTTCCCAGGCGGTGGCGGGTCAAGACTTGCCCTTGACGACTCTCGGACCACCTTTGGAGTAAAACTCATGACATTCGCAAGCTCGGCGCTGGCGCGCGCATGGCGCCAGGGCATGGCACGCCACCTGTTGTTGTTAATGCTACTCGCGCTCGGGTCGAGCACATTTCCAGCATTCGCTGGAACGGCCCATGTCAGCGAGGCCAATCTGGTGCTGCCCAGCCTCGGCGATACTTCGCTTGCCACGTTTTTCGGCGGTGTTTCGGGCTGGACCCTGCTGTCTTGGGGTGTGCTGGTCTGCGTCGGCGGGCTGATCTTCGGCGCGGTCATCTACGGTCGGGTCCGCCGCCTGCCGACGCACCACTCGATGGCCGAAGTCAGCGAACTGATCTACGAAACCTGCAAAACCTACATGATCACGCAGGGCAAGTTCCTGCTGATCCTGGAGGCGTTCATCGCGGTGATCATGGTCGCCTACTTCGGCGGGGTCCAGCACATGAACGTCTCCGAGGTGCTGTTGATCCTGGCGTTCTCGCTGGTCGGCATCGCCGGTTCCCTGGGGGTCGCGTGGTTCGGCATCCGCATCAACACGCTGGCGAACAGTCGGACCGCGTTTGCCGCGCTCCAGGGTAAAGCCTATCCGGTCTACGCGATTCCGCTGCAATCCGGCATTTCCATCGGCATGCTGCTGATTTCAACCGAATTGCTGATCATGCTGGCGATCCTGCTGTTCGTCTCGCCGGCGCTGGCCGGCAAATGCTTCATCGGTTTCGCCATCGGCGAATCGCTCGGCGCCGCCGCCCTGCGCATCGCCGGCGGCATCTTCACCAAGATCGCCGACATCGGGTCGGACCTGATGAAGATCGAGTTCGGCATCCAGGAAGACGATGCGCGCAACCCCGGCGTGATCGCCGACTGCGCGGGCGACAACGCCGGCGACTCGGTCGGCCCGACGGCCGACGGCTTCGAAACCTATGGTGTGACGGGCGTCGCGCTGATCAGCTTCGTGATGCTGGCGGTGCCCGAAGCCGCGGTGCAGGTGCAGCTGCTGGTGTGGCTGTTCGCGATGCGCGTGATGATGATCGTGGCCTCCGGCGCGTCGTACTTCGGCAACGAGATCCTGGCCCGGCGTCTCTACGGCGACAAGGCCCGGTTCAACTTCGAGG
>JBATNZ010000108.1:0-35101 GCA_049290615.1 Candidatus Contendibacter sp. | reverse complement strand
GGTCAACAATGTCTGGTCGCTCACCAGCGACCAGCAGGGCGGCTCCTACAACAACGGCCTGATCCAGCCGTTCGTCAACTACAACTTCGAGGGCGGCTTCTATCTCACCAGCGCGCCGATTCTCACCATCGACTGGAAGGCCGACAGCGGCCAGCAATGGACCGTGCCCTTGGGCGGCGGCATCGGCAAGATCTTCCACTTCGGCAAGTTGCCGGTGAATACGCAGTTGTCGGCCTACTACAACGTGGCTACGCCCGATGACGGCGCCGACTGGCAGATCCGCGCGCAGGTGCAGTTGATGTTCCCCAAATAGCGACCGACAAAACTGGAACGACATGCTTATGAGCCCATACCTTCTTCGTGGCGCGATCCTCGCGGCGGCTCTCGCCTACGGGGCCATTGCCTAGGCGGCAACCCCGGCTTCGACCGACGACTGGCAATATATAGCGCTCCTATTTGATTGGTGGAATCGCCGCTTCGAACCACCCCGGCGCTACGCGCCACCCCTCCTTATCCAAGGAGGGGAAATTCCACAACCTGTGTAGGAGCGCTATAGATACCGTCTCTGCGGGGGGCGAGCACTGATGGTATCGTCTAAATTGTCATGAAATTCATTCAATCTGTCATAAATTTCAATAGCCAATGGGGGAAAGAACCATGAGACTGAGAGCACCAAGTACACGCCCGACGATCACCCTTCTGATCGGGCTGATGGTCCTGTTGCTTGCACCGGGTTGCGCCACGCCGCCGCGCCAACCGGCGGTTCCCGACAAGTTGCAGAACCAGGCGCAAATTCCGGGACTGGAAAAGATTCGATACCGCATCGGCAACCCCGATGACTTGGCCGAGATGGCCCGCGAAGGTTTGGAGTCAGTTAAACGTGAACAAGCCTATCTAGCGGCCAACGGCCAGCCGGGGCCACTACCCCCGGCGGTCTTTCTCGCCATTTCCGGCGGCGGCGACAACGGCGCGTTCGGCGCCGGGCTGCTCAACGGCTGGACCGCCGCCGGCACCCGGCCGACCTTCAAACTGGTGACTGGCGTCAGCACCGGAGCGCTGACCGCGCCGTTCGCCTTTGCCGGGCCGGCTTACGACGCCACGCTGAGGGAGGTTTACACCACCATTTCCGCCAAGGACATTTTGGAGTCGCGCAGCCTGCTGGCGGCCCTGACCAGCGACGCGATGGCCGACAATCATCCTTTGTGGAAGCTGATCGCCAAGTATGTGGATCAGGCGCTGCTGGATACCATCGCCACCGAATATGCCAAGGGGCGCTTGCTCCTGGTGGGAACCACCGACCTCGATGCGCGCCGGGGCATCATCTGGAACCTGACTAAGATTGCGGCCAGCCGCGATCCCAGGGCGCTGGAGCTGTTCCGAACCCTGATGGTGGCCTCCGCCGCGATTCCCGGCGCGTTTCCCCCGACCATGATCGACGTCGAAGTCAGCGGTCAGCCGTATCAGGAGATGCATGTGGACGGCGGCGCAACGGCGCAGGTCTTCGTCTACCCCCCCTCGCTGGACATCAAGGCGATGGAGCGCAAGACCGGGAACCAACGCGAGCGGCGGGTGTACGTGATCCGCAACAGCCGGCTGGACCCCGAGTGGGCGCAGGTGGAACGCAGCACCATGACCATTGCGGGGCGGGCGATCTCCTCGCTGATCCATACCCAGGGCATCGGCGATCTCTATCGGATTTATCTCACCACCCAACGCGACGGCGTCGATTTCAACCTGGCGTACATCCCGGACAGTTTCAACGCGCCGCACAAGGAAGATTTCGACACCGAGTTCATGCGCAAACTCTTCGCCGTGGGGTACGACATGGCGGCCAAGGGCTATCCGTGGCAGAAGACGCCACCCGGTTTTGCTTCTATCGCCGGCGCGGGTAAATGACCTGATCTACCCACGTACCGGACGCAGTGGCGGGTGTTCAATCCCATCGCCCGTTTGCGGGAGATGGGACTGAATGATTACCCCCACCCCTACCGCTACCTGAGTGACCAGTTGGAGATTGACCCCAGTCAGAGGCGGTATAAAACGCCCCCTAATGCTTGGAGCATGCCTGATGAGTTCATTCCTCAGCACCTTCGCGGCCACGTTATTCGCGCTGCTTAACCCTTTGGGTATGCTGCCGGTTTTTATCGGCTACACAGCGGACAAGAGCAAAGGAGTCCAGCGCTGGCTGGCGCTGTTTGTCTCGATGACCGTATTGGCATTGATGATCGTTTTCCTCATCACCGGGGAAACCATCCTCAAATTTTTCGGGATTACGCTGGACTCCTTTCGAATGGCGGGCGGCATTCTACTGCTGTTGATCGGCATTCATATCGTCCTCGATGACTCCACGAAAGCGGTGAAAGAACTGGCCAGCCAGGCGCAGGTCAGTGCCCTTAGCGAGGCGAAGTTGGTTTACCGGCAAATCGTGGTTCCTTTTGCAATGCCCTTACTGGTCGGGCCGGGCGTCATTGCCAATTTGATTCTTTACGCCAGCGAAGCCGAGGCCGCGAAGAACGATGCCATGCTTTTGGGTTTGATCGGCGTGACCGTCGCAATCTCCTTGCTGTGCTTCATTATTCTTTCGTCAGGCAGAGTGCTCCAACGGCTGCTGGGCGATGTCGGCCTGAGCATCTTTACCCGGATTCTCGGGTTGCTTGTCGCCTCGATTGGTATGCAATTCATCATCACCGGTTTATCGAATGTGATTATCCATTCGATTGTTCCCGAAGTGTTGAAGATCCACTAACCAAGGCGACTTGGCGTGGATTGAACGGGATAACATTAGGCAACCCTTTACTATCTTCCGGTAATCCGAACCCATGACCTCTTCTCCCCGGCGACTCCCCCCGCTTGTGTTGCTGTTTTTTATCATCCTGCTCGGTGGCGTGGCCTTGCTCGCCCCCTGGGCGCACTCCGGCAGCGAGCCGGTGGAACCCTTGCCAGTGGTATTGCCGGCTAACCATCCGCCGGTCGCGCCAACCGGCGGCTACGTCGGCGCGCAAAGCTGCGCCCAGTGCCATCAAGCCGAACATCAGCGCTGGCAAGGCTCGCAGCACGCCCAAGCGATGCAACCCGCTACCGAGCAGACCGTGCTCGGCGATTTCAAGGACGTCTCCTTCACTTACGGCGGCGTCACCTCCACCTTCTTCCGCCGCGACGGGAAATTCATGGCGCGCACCGACGGACCGGACGGGAAGTTGCAGGACTACGAAATCGCCTACACCTTCGGCGTGTACCCCTTGCAGCAGTACCTGATCGGTTTTCCCGACGGACGTTATCAGGCGCTGGGTATCGCCTGGGACAGCCGGTCCCAGGATCAGGGCGGGCAACGCTGGTTTCACCTCTACCCCGATCAGAACATCACCCATCGAGATCCATTGCATTGGACCGGCGCGCAACAGAACTGGAACTACATGTGCGCCGAGTGTCATTCCACGAATCTGCGCAAGAATTACGATCCCAAGCTCAAGCGCTTTAACACCACCTGGTCCGAAATCAATGTGTCCTGCGAAGCCTGCCACGGTCCCGGTGCGAACCACGTCGCCTGGGCGAAAAAAGAAGGGGACTGGCAAAAGCTGGACGGCACGAAAGGGCTGGCTATCGCCCTCGACGAGCGGCACGGCCTGCGTTTTCAGTTTCGGGTGCTGGCCATGAAAGGTCTGAATCTGGCGACCACTGCCCTAAACCAGCGACCAAGCGTGCTGTGGACGGCCAATCCGGCAACGAGCAGCGTTCCGCCCAGCACGCCGCGAGCCGCCAGCCGCGAACTGGAACTGTGCGCCCGCTGCCATTCCCGGCGCGGGCAATTCTGGGACGACTACGTCTTCGGCAACCCGCTGCTGGATACTCATCGCCTGGCGCTGCTAACGCCTGATCTCTACTATCCCGACGGGCAGATGAAGGACGAGGTGTTCAATCACGGTTCCTTTCTGCAAAGCAAGATGCAGACGAAGGGAGTGAGTTGCAGCGACTGCCACGATCCCCACAGCGGCCAGTTGCGCGCCTCCGGCGGCAAGGTCTGCCTGCAATGCCACCTGCCCGCGAAATACGACACGCCGCAACACCACTTCCACCCCGCCGATTCCAAGGGCACGGACTGCATCGCCTGCCACGCGCCCACGACAAACTATATGGTCGTCGACCCGCGCCACGATCACAGCTTCCGTATTCCCCGCCCCGATCTATCGGTGACGCTGGGCGTCCCCAACGCCTGCACCCAATGTCATGGCGACCAATCGGCATCGTGGGCAGCGGAGCAGGTGAAGAAGTGGTACGGCAAGATTCCCGTCGGCCACCAGCAATTCGCCGAGGCGCTGCACGCCGGCAACACCGAGGCCGCTGGCGCGCAGGAGTTACTGCGGGCGTTATTGAAGAACCCGGACCAGCCCAACATCGCTCGCGCCAGCGCGGTTTCCCGATTAGGCGACCGCCTCAATCCAGCCGCGTTCGAGGCCATCCGCCCACTGTTGACCGATCCCGACCCGCTGTTGCGGAGTACGGCGGCGCGGGCGCTGGAGGCCATACCGCCCGAGTTGAAATTGCGCCACATGTTGCCGTTGCTCAACGACCCGGTGCGATTAGTGCGGATCGAAGCGGCGCGGGTGCTGGCGACCGTGCCAAGGGAAAAGCTCAGTGAAACCCAACGCTTGGCGATCCAGCGCGGCGTGGCGGAATACACCGCCGCGGAAATGACTAACGCCGACCGCCCCGAGTCGTTTCTCAACATCGGGTTGATCTATACCGACCAGCGCCAGTTTGAAAAAGCGGAAGCCGCTTACCACGCCGCCCTGGACCTGCAACCGACCTTCACCCAGGCGGCGGTCAATCTCGCCGACCTCTACCGGCTGCAAGGACGGGACGCGGAAGGCGAAAAGACCTTGCGCCAGGCGCTAGACCTCGATCCACAAAACGCCACTGCATACCATGCGCTGGGGCTGTTGCTGATCCGCCAGAAACGATTGCCCGAGGCCATCACCGCCCTGGCGGAAGCCGCCCGGCTGGGCGGCGACAATCCCCGCTATGGCTATGTGTACGCGGTAGCGTTGAACAGCGCCGGTCAGGGGCCGAAAGCGATTCAGGAGCTGGAAACCGTGCTGCAACGCCATCCCAACGACCGCGACAGCCTGCTGGCGCTGGTGGCGTTCCAGCGCGATGCCGGCCACCTCGACGCGGCGCGTGTCTACGCTCGGCGTCTGGCGGAACTGGAACCGGATAATCCCGAGGTGCGGGCGTTGTTACAAAAAATGGGCGTAACCCAATAGTCCACGCTGGTCAGGCCCAGATTTCCGGGCCTTGCGCTTTTCGAAACCCGCCGCGAGGCGGGTTTTTCATGTGGTAAGCAAGGGATCCATGGACACCGGGCTGGTTCGCGGTCGCAACTGTCGTGAAGCAGCAAGAAAAACTGACTATTATTATCGGAAATGTAGGAGCATCAAAAAGCGCAACGGCGTTTGGGGATGCCTCCGTTGGGAAAGGCAGTTCGGCTCCCGGTTCCACCGGGAAAAAAACACACATCAATGAGGAGCTACACATGCCAATGCTTTCACTGAACGGCCTTCACCGGGGACATCATCCCAGGATAGGGCGGGGACTCTGCCCGGCCCTGATAATCATGGCCGGTCTCGCCGCCGCCGGCGTCCAGGCCGCCGACCAAGGGCCGCGCCACCACGCGCGGGGCCAGTACGACACCGTCACCTTGACCTACGGGGTGGTCGAGGGCGACGAGCTGGTCGCAATCGGCGAGCGCTTCGAGATCCCTGCGGACGCGCTGAAAGTGCAGAACAAGCTGCCATCGAACACGGTTAAGGCGGGTCAGAAACTGGTCGTTGCCGAAAGCGCCGGCGCGGCTGCGGGAAAGACGTCCGATGCCCCACAGATCACCGGCACGCCCGGCTCGCCCAGCGCCACAGTCACGATTGGCGGGAAGCAAATCCCGCCGCCACCGATGAAGTTTGGCGGCGTGATCAAGGAAAGCGCCCTGGATTCCAAGCAATGGTGGCCGCCGCGCGTGGTGCCGCCCAAAGGCGCGCCCAACATCCTCCTCATCATGACCGACGACCAGGGCTACGGCGTTTCGGGCACCTTCGGCGGCGTCATCCCGACGCCCGCGTTGGACCGCGTCGCCAAGGCGGGACTGCGCTACACTCACTTCCACTCCACGGCGCTGTGCTCGCCCACGCGGGCGGCGCTGATCACCGGGCGCAACC
Organism: Candidatus Contendibacter sp.; assembly: GCA_049290615.1. Classification (GTDB taxonomy): domain Bacteria; phylum Pseudomonadota; class Gammaproteobacteria; order Competibacterales; family Competibacteraceae; genus Contendibacter. Next base: position 28,895 of record JBATNZ010000108.1, on the reverse strand, counting down.
ATCACTCAGTCGGCTCCGGCGTGATCGGCGAACTGTCCACGGGTTATCCGGGCTATAACTCGATCATCGGGATCGAGAACGCCACCATCGGAAACGTCCTCAAGGATAATGGCTATGCGACATCGTGGTTTGGCAAGAATCACAACACGCCCACCTATCAATACAGCGCGGCGGGTCCCTTCGATCAATGGCCGTCGGGGATGGGCTTCGAGTACTTCTATGGCTTCATGGGCGGCGAGACCGACCAGTGGACGCCCTACCTGTTCCGTGATCATTCCCAGATATTCCCGTGGATTGGCAGGAAGGATTACAACCTGACCACCGATCTGGCCGATGAAGCGATCAAGCACATGCGCGATCTGAACGCGGCGGCGCCGGACAAGCCGTTCTTCCTGTATTACGTGCCCGGCGGCACCCACTCGCCGCACCAGCCGAAGGCGGAGTGGGTCGAGAAGTTCAAAGGCAAGTTCGACATGGGCTATGAAAAGTTGCGCGAGCAGATCTTCGCCAACCAGAAGCGGCTCGGCGCGATCCATGAAAACACCCAGCTCACTCCGTGGCCGGATGAGATACCGAAGTGGGAGTCGCTTTCCTTGTTGGAAAAGAAACTCTACGCGCGCCAGGCGGAAGTCTTTGCCGGCTACGCGGCCTATACCGACTATGAGATTAACCGCGTGATCCAGGAGGTCGAGGACATGGGCAAACTCGACAATACGCTGATCATCTACATCTGCGGCGACAATGGCGCCAGCCCTGAAGGCACCCTGTACGGCGCCTTTAATCAGCTCACCGCCTACAACGGCATTCTGAAAGCTCCTGAAGCGCTTCAGATGTTGCATTATGAAGATTGGGGCACGGACAAAACCTATCCACACATGGCGGTGGGCTGGTCGTGGGCGTTTGATACACCGTTCAAATGGACCAAGCAGGTGGCGTCGCATTTCGGCGGAACCCGGCAGGGTTTGGCCATTGCGTGGCCCGGTCACATCAAGGATGTCGGCGCCATCCGCAGCCAGTTTCATCATGTCATCGACATCGTGCCGACGATCCTTGAAGCCACAGGCATTCAGGCGCCAGTTACGGTCAACGGTATTACGCAAAGGCCCATTGAAGGCGTGAGCATGGCTTACACCTTTGACCAGGCCAATGCCAAGGCGCCATCAAAGCGCGACACGCAATATTTCGAGATGGTCGCCAACCGTGGGATTTATCACGACGGGTGGATGGCCAACACGACGCCTTTCGCCCCGCCCTGGGACTTGGCAACGGGCAAGCTGCCCAGCGTCGTCGACGGCTACAAGTGGGAACTCTACAACATCACTGAAGATTTCTCGCAGAATAACGACCTCGCCGCCAAGAATCCCGAAAAGCTAAAGGAGTTGCAGGCGCTGTTCCTGAAGGAGGCGGCGAAATACAACGTCTTGCCCTTGGATAACACCGCTTTTTCGCGCTTGCTGACGCCGCGACCGAGCGCGGTCGCCGGGAAAACGGTTTTCACCTACACGGGTGAGAATGCCGGCATCCCCCTCGGCAATGCGCCCGAACTGATGAACAAGGATTACACCATCACCGCCGAGATCACCGTTCCCGAAGGCGGCGCGGAGGGCATGATCGTGACGCTGGGCGGACGCTTCGGCGGTTACGGGATGTTCCTCCAAAAAGGCAAGCCGGTCTTCGTTTACAACCTCCTCGATCTGGAGCGATTCCGCTGGGAGGGCGGCGTCGGTGGAGTAATCGGCGAGGACTTGTTGGGCCGGGCGCTCAAGCCGGGCAAGCACACGCTCGTGTTCGACTTCAAATACGACGGCCCCGGCCCCGGCAAGGGTGGCGCCGGTGTGTTCACGGTGGATGGCAAGGAATTGGCCCGCAAGACCCTCGAGCATACGATTCCGCTCATGATGACCATCGACGAGACCTTCGACGTGGGCGTGGATACCCGCACGGGGGTGGACGACAGCTACGAGTTGCCATTCCGCTTCACCGGCACGATCGACAAGTTGACCTTCAAACTCGGCCCGTCACAACTGTCCGCAGAGGAAAAGAAGAAGGTGGGAGAAGCGGTCGCCAAAGCGAGCGACTAGGACGGAAAAGCAGCAGTTGGATCGGCAGCGCCGCCCCGCGTGCAGCGCTGCCGGTGACCCCGCGCGGCGCCGAAAGTATCCCCTGTGGCAGAAAAAACAGTCGGACCCCCACCCGTGAACGAAACGAACCTCAACACCCTGGGAAAGATCCTCGCCTTCGCCGCAGTCGTGGAAGTCGGCACCGGACTGGTTCTGATGATCGATCCCGCCATCGTCGTCACCTTGCTGCTGGGCGCGGAGGTTTCCGGTGTAGGGATGTTGCTCGGCCGATGTTTCGGCATCGCGTTGCTCGCGCTTGGGTTGGCGTGCTGGCCGGGACAGTCGCGCGCCGAGAGCGGCGCGCCGGCCTTCTGGGCGATGTTGACCTACAACGGGCTGATTGCGCTGTACCTCGCTGACCTGGGCACGGTCGGGCGCCTGGGGGGCGTGCTGTTGTGGCCGGGCGTGGCGCTGCACGCCATCGTGGCGCTGTTGCTGATCTGGACATGGCGCGACGAGCGACGGACCCAGGCAACCCACAAGGCTCAATAACAGCGAAGAGGAACGTAACGAGTGTTAAACAACCTAAAACGTGCCAGTCACCTTTCCCCAATGAACCACCCGAGGATTCGCACATGATGAACCGACGTTCCCTGATGACCGCTACGGCGCTGCTGGTATCGCTGATCGTGGCTCCCGGCCTGGCGCGGGCTGCCGAAGAGCCCGCCAAGAAGGAAGCCGTGAAGACTGAGGAAGCCGCCAAGAAAGCCGATTTCCTGTTCGTGCAAAGCGCCCGGAGCATCCACTACGCGGACGGCAAGCTGACCCTGAAGGGCGTCAGCCCGACCACGATCATGTTCTCCGACCGTCCCGTGCGAATCGCCGACCACATGGCGACCGCGCGATTCGTGCCGTTCTGGTCGAAGGGCAAGGACAGCTTCCTGTCCGATCCGCCCAACGCCAACCTGTCGATCCTCGAAGGGGACAAAGTCAAGGACGTGGTGGTCGTGCTACGGGATCCGGAGCTGAAAGGCGACGAGTTGAGCTACAACATTCGCGTATTGGAAGGAGAGATGCCCGCCACCGGGGGGGCGGCTTCGCTGTTCATCGACGTGATCGGCATGCCGTTGACGCCGATGTCCTACGCCGGGGCCGCGCGCCGGGCTTACCGCTATTAAATGGGCGCAACCCCATAATCCCGCGCGAGTCAGCCCCGGATTTCCGGGTGTTGCGTTTTCGAAACCCGCCGCATGGCGGGTTTTTCATGTCGTGAGCAAGGCGTCCATGGACGCCGAGCCGGTTCGCAGCCGCAACTGTCGTGAAACAGCCAGAAAAACCGACTACTCTTATCGGACAAAAAGCATCAAAAAATGCGGCGGTGTTCGGAAACTCCCCCCGCTGGGAAAGGCAGTTCGGCTCCCGGTTCCACCGGGAAAAAAGCACACCTTAGAAGGAGCTACACATGCAGATATTTTCATTGATCAGCTTTCACCGGGAGCATCATCCCAAGGTAGGGCGGGGAATCCGCCCAGCTCTGGTGATCGTGGCCTGTCTTGCCGCCAGCGGCATTCAGGCCGCCGACCAGGGGCCGCGCCACCACGCGCGGGGCCAGTACGACACCGTCACCGCCACCTACACGGCAGTCGAGGGCGACGAACTGATCGCCATTGGCGAGCGCCTCGAGGTTCCGGTGGAGTCGCTAAAAGCGCAGAACAAGCTGACATCGGACCAGGTCAAGGTGGGCCAGAAGCTGGTGATTGCCACCGACGCCCCGGCCGGCGTCGTTCAGATCACCGGTGTTCTGGGCTCGCCCAGCGCCACCACCACCATTCCCGGCAACCAGCTTCCGCCGCCCGATCCGAAGTTCGGCGGGGTGATCAAGGAAAAGGCCACGGAGTCGAAAGCCTGGTGGCCGCCGCGCGTCGTGCCGCCGAAGGATGCCCCCAACGTGCTGCTGATCATGACCGATGACGACGGCTTCGGCTCGCCCAGCACCTTCGGCGGCGTCATCCCGACACCGACGCTGGACCGCATCGCGAAGAGCGGCCTGCGCTACACGAACTTCCATTCCACGTCGCTCTGCTCGCCGACGCGCGCGGCGCTGATTACCGGGCGCAACCACCACTCGGTGGGCTTCGGCGTGGTCGGCGAGATCGCGACCGGCTTCCCCGGCTACGACTCGATCATCCCGATCGAGAAGGGCACCATCGGCACCGTCCTCAAGCAAAACGGCTACGCCACCTCGTGGTTCGGCAAGGACCATAACACGCCGTTCTTCGCGAACAGCCAGGCCGGGCCGTTCGAGCAATGGCCGAACGGCATGGGCTTCGAGTACTTCTACGGCTTCGTCGGCGGCGACGCCAGCCAGTGGCAGCCGAACCTGTTCCGCAACACGACGCCGATCTTCCCGTTCCAGGGCAATCCGGGCTGGAACATGCAAACGGCGATGGCCGACGAGGCGATCCAGTACATGAGGCAGCTCAAGGCGCTGGCGCCGGAGAAGCCCTTCTTCGTCTACTACGTGCCCGGCGCCGTGCATGCGCCGCATCATCCGACGCCGGAGTGGATCGACAAGATCAGCGCGATGCACCTGTTCGACGGGGGCTGGGAGAAGCTGCGCGAGACGATCTTTGCCAACCAGAAGCGGCTCGGCATCATGCCCGCCAACGCGGAACTGACCCCGTGGCCGGACGGACAGGAGATCTACAACGGCGCCAAGCTGCCGCGCTGGGATTCGCTGAGTTGGGAAGAGAAAAAGCTGTTCATCAAGCAAGCGGATGTCTATGCCGCCTATCAGGCTTACGCCGACAACGAGATCGGTCGTGTCATCCAGGCCATCGAGGACATCGGTCAGCTCGACAACACGCTGATCATCTACATCAGCGGCGACAACGGGGCGAGTGCCGAAGGCATGGTCAACGGTACTCCCAACGAGTTTACGACCTTCAACGGCATCCCGGTGCCGGTCAAGGACCAGTTCCTCTGGTACGAGTTCTGGGGCTCCGAGCGTACCTTCCCGCACTATTCGGCGGCGTGGGCCTGGGCGTTCGACACGCCGTTCAAGTGGATGAAGCAGGTGCCGTCGCACTTCGGCGGCACGGCGCAGGGCATGGCGATCTCGTGGCCCGGTCACGTCGGCGACCCGGGCGGCATCCGCCGCCAGTTCCACCACGTCATCGACATCGTGCCGACGATCCTCGAAGCGACCGGCATCCCGGCGCCGCAGACGATCAACGGCATCAAGCAGCACCCCATCGAAGGCACGAGCCTGGCCTACACCTGGGACAAGGCCAACGCCAACGCGCCAACCAAGCACACCACGCAGTACTTTGAGATGCTCGGCAACCGCGCGATCTACCACGACGGCTGGGTCGCGGCGACGACGCCGGTAACGCTGCCCTGGGAGCTGAGCAGCAAGCCGGCGCCGGACGTGATCACCGGCTACAGGTGGGAGCTCTACAACGTGATGGAGGACCCGACGCAGAACAACGACCTCGCGGCGAAGATGCCTGACAAGCTCAAGCAGATGCAGAACATCTTCTATCTGGAGGCGGCGAAGTACAACGTGCTGCCGCTCGACAATACGACACTGGCGCGCTGGAACGCGCCTAAGCCGAGCCTGACGGCCGGGCGTACCGAGTTCACCTACTCGGGCACGCTGGCCAACGTGCCGGGGAGCACGGCGCCGCACATCCTGAACAAGTCCTACACGATCACCGCCGAGGTCACGATCCCCGAGGGCGGCGCAGAAGGGATGATCGTTACCGAGGGTGGCCGATTCGGCGGCTACGGGCTGTTCCTGAGCAAGGGCGAGCTCGGGATCGGGCGGGGCAAGGTGGTCTTCCTCTACAACCTGCTCGACCTGAAGCGCACCGTCTGGGAAGGGCCCGAACTTCAGGCCGGCAAGCACACCATCGTCTTCAACTTCAAGTCCGCCGCGCCGGGCCTGGGCAAGGGCGGGACCGGTGTGCTGTATGTTGACGGCAAGGAAGTAGCGAGGAACTCGATGGAGCACTCGACCCCGATCACCTTCGCCGAGGACGAGACCTTCGACATCGGCCAGGACACGCGCACCGGCGTCGCGATGATCGAGTATCGCTACGATTCCCCGTTCAAGTTCACCGGCACGATCGACAAGGTGACCTTCAAGCTCGAACCGGAGCAGCAGGCCGAAGCGAAACCCTAGCCGCCGCCGGCAACGCAAACCGGGTTGCACCCCGAAGGAGTCGTCGAGTGACAGACGTGACGAAGAAGCTCCTCGCCCTGGCCGCCGTCGGGGAGGCGGCCGTGGGCCTCGCCTTGCTGATCGATCCGCCCATCGTCGCCAAGCTGTTGTTGGGCATCGGCCAACTGGCCGGTGCCGGGTTGGTGATCGCCCGCGTGACCGGAATCGCCTTGATCGGGTTGGGCGTGAGCTGCTGGCCGGGCAGCACCGCGTTCGCCGGCATGTTGACCTACGGCGTGGTGCTGACTCTGTACCTCGCCGGCCTCGGTCTTGGTGGCGCGTTCGTCGGGGTCCTGTTGTGGCCGGCCGTTGCGCTGCACGCCGTTGTGGTGCTGTTGCTGGTCTGGACATGGCGCGATGAGCGACGGACCCAGGCGACCCACAAGGCTCAATAAGAGCGAAGAGGAACGTAACGAGTATTAAACAAGCCAAAACGCGCCAGTCAACCCTTCACCTAAGATGTGTTTTTGTACAGCCTCTGAGATGGGGTTGGTCCCACGTTCCAAATCTCATTCCGGCCGGATGGCAAACCCGGCCGCCAGTTCATCCAAACCACTCACCACCATGTCCGGCTCGACTTCCCAGGGATCGAACACAGCCTCCGGCTGGCGTTTGACCCAGGCAGCGCGCAGGCCGGCGGCCTTGGCGCCGATCACGTCCCAGGCGTTGCTGGACACCAGCCAGGTCTCGGCCGGCGCGCACCCAGCCCGTCGCGCCAGATAGGCGTAGACCACCGGATCTGGTTTGAAAGTGCGCAGGTCGTCCACGCTGACCACATCCTCCAGTTGCGGCAACACGCCCGCATTGGCCAGCAGCGCCCGAATGCTGGATTCCACCCCGTTAGTGAACGCCACAATCCGATGGCCCTGAGCCTTGAGAGCGGTCAGGCTGGCGGCAACCTCCGGGAACAGCGGCAGGTACAGATAGGCTTCCAACAACCGGTCCTGGTCGGATTCCGGCAGTTCGCAGCGCAAGGCTCGCTGGGTGTAGCGCAGCGCCTGCCGGGTACAGGCGTCGAAGTCGGCGTAGCGCCGCATCAGGCCACGCCGGAACGAATATTCCAGTTGCTTGCTCCGCCATAGTTCGGCGAACCGGTCGGCCTGCTCGCCGACCAGCGCCCGTAGCGGCTCGGCCATCGCCAGCGGATCCACCAGCGTGCCGTAGACATCGAATCCCAAGGCGTAAGTCTTTTCCACGATTTCCCCTTTGTCCAAAGCTGATTTCCCGCCCGATACCCGGCTTAATCCGCTCGGACGACCGCGACCGCCAGCAGCAACCAAGCTGCCAGAAAGGCCGCGCCGCCCCCGGGAGTGATAGCTCCCAGCCAGCGGAGACCGCTCAGACTCAGGGCGTACAGGCTGCCCGAGAACAGCAGCAGACCGACGGCCATCAGGATACCCGCCCAGCGCAGCGCTCCCGAATCGGGGAGATGCAACGCCAGCAATCCGATCGCCAGCAGTCCCAGGGCATGATAAACATGATAGTGGATAGCGGTTTCGTACACCGCCATCATCTCGGGCGTCAGCGTCTTTTTCAGGGCGTGCGCGCCGAATGCGCCCAGCGCCACCGCCAGTAGCATCCCGACACTGCCCAGCGCCAGAAAGGTTTTCGCCGACATCGGCATGAAGGTTCTCCTCAAGATTCTGACGGAAGCAGCGTAGGGCGGACCAGGCGCTTGCGCCGTAACCCGCCAATCTCGCGAGCGGCGGGCTACGCTTCGCCAACCCGCTTTACAGGCCCCGCCTCAACGGTTCGCGTCCCCCGTCTGCAACTCGACCCGGTTCTGTTTCTGGTTGTAGCCCATCCGGGCGATGACCTCGTAATCCAGCTCCGCCTTACCGCCGGCGGAAATCCCGGTTTCGAACTGTACGGTCTGAAAATCGTGCGAGGTCGGCGCGAGCCGGCTACGAAACACGATGTCGCCCGCATATTCGCGGCGGATTTGCACGTTGATGGGTTTGCGGGTGTAGTTGCGGATACGCTGCCGGTAGACCGTATGTTCGTCCCAGCCGGCCACCTGACTGTCCAGTTCCAGTTTGAACCCCTCCTCGCCCAGCTTGCGGTAGAGGTTGCCACCCTTGATCTGGAACCACAGGTTGTCGCGGTAAACCTTTTGCTTGAGTAGCTCGAACACCACCGCCGGGTCGGGACCGAGATTCAGTTCAATCTTGTCGCCGATGGGGACGTATTTCAGATTCTGAGCCGTCAAATAGCTCAGCCCATCGCGGCCGTTGGCGCGAAAGACTCGAATCATCCCATCCGGCAACGGCGTACTCCCCAGTTTGGAGGCCGTGTCGTTTTTCAGCAGATACAGCCGGGTCAGTTGCTCGCCGTACTCGCGGGGCCGGTAGCGATACTGGACGGTCATCGGCACGCCGGACGCTTCGAAGCTGCGCAAGCGCTTGGCCCAGCCGTTCGGCACGGTTTCAGTCCCTTCGATGGTGTAAATGAAGTACTCGCTCAAGCCTTCCTTGATGATTTCCTTGGGCGCATCCATCTCCGCTATCGCACCCGCCGCCATATCCATGGCCATCATTGGCGCGGGCGCGGCGGGCGCCATCATCTTGCGGGCGGCCTTCTGCCGCAAATCACGGTAATCCTCCTTCTTGAGTTCCTCCAGCCTCCCGACCGGCACTTTCGCCAACTCGGCGATCTTCTCCACCAGGTTAATCGTCCCCACCACCAAGCGCACTTGGGCGGTTTCGTAATCCTCACCGGAGTCGTTCTTCACCCGCACGAAGCTTTCCAATCGCAGCGTGTTCTCCTCGGGATCGGCGATGGCCAAATAGTCCGCCGCCCACGAGATGCCGGAAGTGAAGTAGCTGATTTCGATGGTCGCCTCGCGGTTGGCGTCGCTTTGCACGTTCCAGTACAGCATCTGTGGTTTGTCGTGCGGGAACGTGGCGTCGAGGACTTCCAGCCCGGTTTTCGGTCCACTGAATTTCAGTTCCACCGACGTTGGGTCGATCAGGGTGTTGGCCCAGGAGAATTGCAGGGGATTGACGCCCTGCTTGAAGGTCACCACCCGGGTTTCCCGCACCAGGGTCAAATCCTCGGAGTTGTAGATGGTCAGTTGCACCGTGCTCCGGGCGGGCACGGTAGCGAGATCGACATTGCGAGCCATCACCGCCAGCGGTAGCAGCAACCCGAACAGACAGAGCAAACGGGCAATCCAGTTTCTGGTCATGGCGCTCACCATTCGTTGTTCAGGGTCAGCCGCAGGGTATGGATCTGCTTTTGCGCCGGGCCGTCGGCGGTTCGGGCCGGCAAATCGACGTGAAACAACAGCTTGTCGGCGTCGCTCTTCCCGGAATCAGGGGTGCGCAAGGTACCGTCGCCCAATTGCCATTCCGGGTCGCGGCCGCTGTCGCCGCGAATCTGGTCGCGAATCTGGCGGACGCTCTCGGCGATATCGAGCGTGACCGGTGAATCCTTGAAGTTCTCGATCTCGTACTTCAGCGTCACGTCGTAGCGGTACAGATTGCCGGCGATGCGCTGGCGTTCGTTGCGGTCCACGGTGCGGCGCACCGCGATGTCGCGGGCCAGGCCCAGATACAGCTTGAGTTCGTCGTCGGGCGGGGTGAACTTGCCGCGATCCTCGCCAAGAAACGCCGTACCGCCCTTGCCGTCGTCCTGGAAAATGCGCGCCTTGCCTTCCGGCAGCGGTTCCTTGCCGAGCGCGCCGCCGGCGTTCTTGATCACGTAGTGCATCGGCACGTTGAGCTTGTCCTGGGCGCGGTCGAGATAGCCGAACTCCACCGGATTGCTGGTGTAGGTCTTGCTCACCGGCACGGCGGCGAAGCGGCCGAGTTGCACTTCCTTGGTTTCGTTCAGGCCCAGCGGCTTGCCAAACCGCCCGCCGACCCCGGCCCAGAACTCGGCGGCGTCGTAGGCTTCGTTGGCGTTGTTGTTCACCCGCAGAAATTGCGCCAGATTCAGGGTTTTCTCATCGCGGTCGGCTACGGCGCGGTAGTGAAAATCCTTACCCAGCCCGCCTAGCACATAGCTGATCCGCACCCGCGCCGCGCCGGACGCGCTGGCCGAAACCGACCACACCAACGCGGTTTCGTTGGGCGGATAGCTGACCGACAGCACCCTGGCTTCCAGAGGTTGATCGGCGGGCGGCGCGAGGATGCGCAGCACCAGCGAATCGGGATCGATGCGGGTGTTGGCCCAGGAAAAGTCCACTTGATTGATGCCCTTGACCAGGGGAACGATGCGTTCCTCCTCGACCAGGGCGATTTGAGGATGATCGAGCTGGATTTCCACCCGCTCGCGCACCGGCAGGGTGGTGAGCTTGATGCGAGCCAGCGTATCCAGTGGTGCGGCGCCGAGCAGCAGCAGGGCGCCGAGCGGATACAGCCATCGGGTTTGGTTCATCGGGTTTTTCCCTCCGAAGTTGAGCGTTGTCGGTATAACCATAAACGCTCGGAAGCGGATTTGGGGGTTTCGCTCGATCATTCGCCATCACTTTGGCAGCGCAAGGGCTCGCGCCATGAACGGCGGCACCGCCACCAAGAGCGCCAGGGTGGCCAGAGTTGGCTGAAGCCGCGGCCACACCGGCTGGGTAAAGAGCACGGCAAACGGCGCCCAGATCGCTATAATGGCGTCCGGCAGAGGCATCCTCATCGGGGTACCCTCCTCATGGGTTTGGTCGCCCGCGTAGGATACTCCAGCGGTACCTCTGCCGACCTCCTCCTCGCGTCAGAACCCAAAATGGCCAAAGTCGAGCATTAAGTGACCGATTTCCGCGCAACCAGCGACAGACCATGACCCATCATCTCGACTCCGAATCCCCCGCCGAGAATCCCCCGCATCCCGTGTCCGACCGCCGCCTGTTCGTGCTCGACACCAACGTGCTGATGCACGATCCGACCGCCCTGTTCCGCTTCAAGGAACACGACATTTACCTGCCGATGATGGTGCTGGAGGAACTGGATCGCGCCAAAAAGGGCGTTTCCGAGGTTGCCCGCAACGTCCGCCAGGTTAGCCGGTTCCTGGACGATGTAATCGCCGGGGCCAGCAAGGAAGAGATCGACCAGGGTCTGTCCCTGCCCGGCCTGCTCGATCAACACGGCGAGCCGGCCAGTGGTCGGCTGTTCTTTCAAATCCGCCCCAACCGGATCGCCCCACCGGCCAGCCTGCCTGGCAACACACCCGACAACGACATCCTGAGCATGGCTCTGACCTTGCAGCAGGACCATCCGCGCCGCCGGGTCACTCTGGTCTCCAAGGACATCAATCTGCGGATCAAGGCCGCCATCCTGGGCATTCACGCCGAAGACTACTACAACGATCAGACGCTCGACGACGTCAATCTGCTGTACGGTGGCGCCCGCGACCTGGGGACCGATTTCTGGGACAGCCACGGCAAGGCGCTGGATTCCTGGAAAGAGAGCGGGCGCACCTTTTACCGGGTCCGCGGCCCGGACGTGGCGAACTGGTATCCAAACCAGGGGCTGTTCCCGGCCGGCGATAACGCGGCTTTCATTGTCCGCCAACTGCGCGACGGAGAGGCCGTGATCGAAATTCTCAAGGACCACGCCGCGCCCAACCACGCGGTCTGGGGCATCACCGCCCGCAACCGCGAACAGAATTTCGCCCTCAACCTGCTGCTGGACCCCGAGATCGACTTCGTCTCCCTGCTGGGCGCGGCGGGCACCGGCAAGACCCTGCTGGCACTGGCCGCCGGCCTGGCGCAGACCCTGGACGCCAAGCTGTTCCGGGAAATCATCATGACCCGGGTCACCGTGCCGGTCGGCGAGGACATCGGCTTCCTGCCCGGCACCGAGGAGGAAAAGATGACGCCGTGGATGGGCGCGCTGATGGACAATCTGGAAGTACTCGCCCCAAAGGAAGGCGGCGAATGGGGCCGCGCCGCCACCGCCGATCTGCTCAGCAGCAAGATCAAGATTCGCTCGCTGAACTTCATGCGCGGGCGCACCTTCCAGAGCAAGTACCTGATCATCGACGAGGCGCAGAACCTGACCGCCAAGCAGATGAAAACCCTGATCACCCGCGCCGGTCCTGGCACCAAGGTCATCTGTCTGGGCAACATCGCCCAGATCGATACGCCCTATCTGTCCGAAACCACCTCCGGCCTGACCTATGTAGTGGATCGCTTCAAGGACTGGCCGCACGGCGGGCATGTCACCCTGCGACGCGGCGAACGGTCGCGGCTGGCCGAATTCGCTTCCGACCGGCTTTAACCGATGGCCGAACACCTGACTGCGCTACTGCCGCTGGCCTGGCTACTGTGGGTCGCACTGGTCGGGATCGGGTTGATTCTGGAGCGTCGTTCGCCGGCGGCGACGCTGGCCTGGCTATTGGCGCTGCTGTTCATGCCCTACTTCGGCTTCCTGGTGTACCTGCTGTTCGGGCCACGGCGGCTGCACCGGCGGCGGCGGCGCTACGGACGCGCCCGCGACCGCCTGATCCAGTCTACCCACCACCTGCCTCCCGGCCACACCCCGTCGGGTTTTCCAGCTACCAGTCTGGAACGACAACTGGCGCGGCTGCTGGAACGGCTCGGTCAAGGCGCCCCCAGCCCGGCAACGGACGTCACCCCGCTGGAAACCGGCGACGCCTGCTTCCAGGCGCTCGAAGCCGCCATCGCCGCCGCCCATCATCACATCCATCTCGAATACTACCTGTGGCAGCCAGATCGGGGCGGAACCCGGTTGCGCGATCTGCTGGTGGAAAAAGCCCGCGCCGGGATTGCGGTGCGACTGCTGCTGGACCCCATCGGCTCCGACCGGATCACCCGCCGTTTCCTGCAACCGCTGCTAGACGCAGGCGGAATGACCGCCTGGTTCAATCCGCTCCGCCTGCGCCGGTTGCGGCCGAACCATGTCAATTTCCGCACCCATCGCAAGATCGTGGTTTGTGATGGCCGGATCGGCTTCACCGGTGGCATCAACGTCAGCGACAACCATAGCGCGGCATACAGCGGCCCGGCCGCTTGGCGCGATACCCATCTGCGCATCGAAGGCGAACCGGTTCACCGGCTACAGTTTATCTTTTTGGAAGACTGGTACTTCGCCACCGACCAGGCGCCGTTCGAGCCGGAATTTTTCCCACATTTTTCCACGCCTTCAGCCGGTCCCTGGCTGCAGGTCATCGAATCCGGCCCCGACAACAACCGCCACGCCATTGCTCAATTTTTCTTCGCCGCCATTGCCGGCGCCCAGCGGCAAGTGTTGCTGGCTACGCCCTATTTCGTGCCGAACGAGGCGCTGAACGCCGCTCTGATGAGCACGGCATTGCGCGGGGTGGAGGTGAACGTACTGGCGCCCAAACGCAGCGACTCGTGGCTGGTCAGCGCCGCCGCGCGCAGCTATTACGACGAACTGGCCAACGCCGGCGTGGCGATTCACGAGTACGGGCCGGCGATGCTGCACGCCAAGCTGCTGGTGGTGGACGAACGGGTCGCGGCAGTCGGCAGCGCCAATTTCGACAACCGCAGCCTGACGCTGAATTTCGAGGTGCTGGTGGCGATTTACGATGCCGGACTCGCCGCGCGGCTGGCCCACGGCTTCGCCACCGATCTGCGCCAGGCCAACCGTTACCGCAAACCGGGTCGGCACGCCCCTCTCGGCCAGCGGCTGGTGGAAGCCACCGCCCGGTTGCTGTCGCCACTGCTGTAACCCTGGCCGCCCGGATGGAACTGGCGAAAGCCGAGGTTGGCGATCTGATCGTGGTATTCCAGTCCGGCGCTTACGGCCCGACTGCCAGCCCGGTGGCATTTCTCAGCCATCCGGTCTGTGTAGAGGTGGTGGTGTGAAGTTCACAAGCTTGTTGCGCGTCTCCCGGCGGGGATCGGGCAGGTTGGCCTAACACGGGTGCGGGTTGAGCTTGGGGTACACCAGGATCTTTTCACACGATTAACCCCTTCTCGCTACCCGGGCGAGCCGCCTGCCGTCAACTCCCCACATAGCGCGATTGCTCTGCTTGAAGGGTTACGTCCTATTCACTTCCCATTTTGGAAAAGGCATGATCACATACCTTTCCGCGTTTATCGAAATCAACAATCAGTATCTCGGAATGAGTAACTACACCAAACCCCCTGGCTTTCGCATACTCAAAGGTCCATCGCTCCGTACACCCAAGAGGATGGTCAGTAAGTCCTGTTTTCACGGTATAAGGTTTGCCAAACCAGGCAATAATTTGTTCTTTGCTCTGAACTCCGTTTTCAATATCGTTGATATGAGTCCTATCGACTCGGCGCCCTGCGGATGCACATGCGCCGATGCCGACGATCAGGAGCAAAGTAACAACTTTTTTAAACATAACGCCTCCCAAATATCAAAAAGTCAAAAGTCAAAAGTCAAAAATTCCTACTGTAAATTTTCCTGTGATGGCGAGGGTTCGAGCGTGGGCTAGACCGTAAACTCACCGCTCAACCTATTAATCCTGCTGATGGGCGTACCCTACGATTACCCGAACCGCAGCTCGGATCACAGGAAAATTTACAGTAGGAAAATATTCGGACGGCTTTGGCTCCATTGAACCAATTGGGTCAGGGTTCGTAGAACAATAGTTTTCATAAATCAGTCTGGAACACCATATCCAATCTCATCAAGATCAGCTTTAAGGTCGTTCATCTCCAAGCTGGGATTTAATAATTTAATTGTTTGGTTAGTTAATGGTTTACCAGAATAAACCGTCGCAATTGTTTCCAGCGGAATTTCTCTCTCGTAATAGGATTTCGCCCACTGCCAATACGTTTTTGGATTCCCATCCAGTATTTGAAGCAATTCCCGTGCGCCATTATCACCCTCGGCAAGATCATCAACGGATGTTTGCCATTCCTTGTCAGTACTAAGTCGCCAATAAAGGAAAGACGTTTCGTCCATCGAAAAAGCGGGTTCCTTCAAAAAAGACTCTTGGAAAACATCAGGAACTCCCGATAACATCATTGGCCATGGTTCATTATTCTGAAGGCAATAAATGCCCGACTTCGATTCCTTTGCAAAACCCTTGGCGATAAGGTCGTCCTTCAAGTAAAGGATAAAGTAGTGATCGCCACTTCCATTCCGCATCGACGCCATTTCTTCTCCCTCAGACCACATGCTATTGAAAGAGTAATACCGAAACTCCCATTCGGGCATCAGTATGGCGTCAAGGACAGCAAGACTTTGGGTAAGCCGCTTGAGTTCCAAGTTGCTTGAGTGTATCCAGGGTAGCTTCATGGTAGCAATATCCCCAAATCTAAACCTTGTTTGATTTTTCTCTATTTCTCTTGCGAGAAATCACCTTGGCATTCTTATAGCTATTGGTTCCACCTTTCGATTTTGGATAAACATGGTCCACCTGAGCTTCATTTTCAGGCGGAGTCACTCCCTTCCGGCTTTTTTGGGAAGGCACCAATTCTTCATCAGTATCATCGTCCCTGAGAACGCCTCCGTTGCGCTTACGATTTTCATCAAGTATCGCTCTTTTTTGGTCGGCAGTAAAATCTTGATAAGGCCCTACATCGGGTGGATCCTCCAAATGCGAATAAGGACCTTTTTTTGGCTTCTTACCTGGACACTCGGTGACAGTACTACCGATCGCTACATCAGGCTGACTCCTGGATTCTTCAGCCTGTCTTTTTCTTAAGTTTGACGTAATTGGCATAATTCAAATTCCCAATCATTCAAGTTAGCAATTTCCGTAAATTAACTATTGCCTCCTTGTAAAGAGCTTCTTCTCTCCTAAGCGGATCCGGTTGCGATTGACCATGCAATAAAGTGGACACCCATGGATACAGAGGATCATTGTCAAAACCGCCGCCCAGTATAAACATCAAGCTGATGTAGGTAGCAATACCTTTCTCATCGGTTAGATGATAGCCTCTAGCGGACTGATAACCCTGCCGAACCAGTTGCCGAATGGCAACATCACCTACTGCTTGATATTTTTCGGGAAACAAGGCGTAGAGCAATTTCAACATGTAGTCTCCAAAGCTAAGCTCCTTATCCTCACCTGTCCGTGACAGGGCGCTGGCGGGCAGTTCGCAAACCTTGCGCAGGGCGCGTTCCTCGTACTGACTTTCCTGGCCCGCCGCTTCATTGAGAAAAGCCATCGCCCGGTCGTGTAAGCGGTCGATGCGATCATTTGGATAAACAATATTTTCGTCCTTGAGAATCTTGGCCGCCCAAGGCAATTGCGGATCCTGGTCGAAATAACTGCCCAGCATGAACATCAGGTCCACGTAGAGATACAGATCGCGTTCGGAAACCAACTCGTATTGCCCCGCCCGCTCGATCCCCAGGCAAATCACCTTGCGTACCTGCTCCTCCCCCAGAATCTCACAGTGTTTGGAGAAAAATTTCTTGAGGTGTTCAAGTAGCCGGTTCTCGAAATTGTGAATGGCCGCCTGCTTGAAGGTAGCCATCTGAGTCTCGCGCATAACTAGCATGGGTCATTCCACTCCGTCGTCCGCCAACCTCATCCGCCAATCAGCACCGTCATCTCACCCTTGACGATTTTATTAGGCGGCCCCACCGCCTCCAGGATCGTATCGCCCATGCGGCAAGCGGGCAGATTGTTGATCAGCACGGTCTGACTGCCGTCGATGACCACACCGGGACCATGCGGCGGGATCGGCAGCGGCGTGGCGCACAAGTGAATATCCGCGCCCGCCGCCGCGCTGGTGATCATGCTGCCCATGCTGGCGGCGGCCGATGCTTTCACGGTTTCCTCGGCCGCCTTGGCCGCCGGCAGGCCGGGCGTTCCGGCGGCGGCGAGCGTCGCTGCTTCAGCGGTTTTGATGGCGGCGTCGGACACCTGCTTGGCCGCCTGCAACGCGGCGGCGGCGGCGGCCATGACCCCTCGCCAAGCCGGCAGGAATCCGATCAACACCGTCAGGCTGCCGGGACCCGGCGTCAACACCGGCGGCAAGGGATGAACCACGGAATCGGTCACGCGCGCCGCGGGTTTACCAGCCATGTCAATGTCCTCCTGCTACTGCATCAAGCATCCCGAACTGGAATCGGCGGGGTCAGCACCACCCGCTCTTTGCGACACTCGTCGCCTTCAAGCCAGAACTTCAGCAGGGCGATGGGATTCTCATCCTCGACAATATAGCGCAGCACCGGCCCGAACACCGTCCGCAACTCTTGTTCGTTGCAGGTGGGCAGATAGCTGCGCAACACACGGGGATCGTAATAGCGGAAATAGAGCGGGGTCAGGTCCGGCCCGTACACCTTGAGAAAGGTGCGCAAGTGCATCCGCAGATCCCGAAAATCGGCCTTGCTGATAGCGAAAACGCCCCAGTGCTTGCCCCAGCCTTCCTGAAGCAGCCACTCTGTAAACGGATGACTGGGTTGCGCGACCGCCAGATACGGCGCGACCAGCGCCAGATCGGGTTCCAGATCGCCCCGGAACAGACACTCCGATTCGACCTCGAACCGCGTTAGGGTCTGGGGCAGTTCGGGAACCGAGGCGCCGTCGAGAATGGCGTAGACCGTCGTTTCGGGAACGGCGAAAAGATGCTGAACAATGGCTTGCGGCGGAACTTTGGCGGCCATGGATTACGCTTCGCCTCTTTCTCTTCTCGCTACTTCGCAAATTGCGCAAAACGGAGTGCCTGACTGGGCGGCGCTGGCCAGCGCCCGCGCCTGCGACGAAAATGCGCCAACGGTCACGGAATCCAGTTTGTAGCTTTTATCCTGAATCGGCGTCGCCTGGGCGTCGGTTACTTCACCCGGCTTGTCGGTCGCCGCCTCCCTGGCCACCTTGGGCGCGGTCGGGTTGGCCGGCGAGCTGCCGGAACCGGAACCGGCCGCGCCACCGCTATTGATCTTGACCATCGTGCCCTGAATGGTGACTCCGGACGGATCGAGCGTCACGAAATTGCCACCCACCTTGATGGTCAGTTGGGTGCCCGCCTCGATCACCACCTTCATGCCGGCCTTGAGGTGAATTTCCATCCCGGCGTCGAGGGCGTGATTCTTTCCTACTTTCTCCTGCAAATCCTGCTCGACCTTCAGCGACAGCGTACCGCCGACCTTCTGGTTGTGATCCTTTTTGACTTCCTGATGCTTTTCACCCTCCACCTTCTCAAACTGGTCACCCTTGCCGCCATCGCCGGATTTGACGATCAGGTGCTTTTCACCCTCGACCTGCTCGAACTGTTTTTTCTTGACGATCATATGCCGTTCGCTGCCGATCCACTCGAAGGCGTCCTTCTTGACCCGAATGTCCTCATTGCGCTCGGCATGAAGGAAAACCTGCTCCTCGCCCTTCTTGTCCTCGAACCGGAACTCGTTGAAACCGCCGCCGCCCTTGCTCGACAGGCTCTTGAGGGTGGACATGGTCTTGTGGTCGGGCAAGGTGTAGGGCGGCATGTTGATGTCGTTGTAGACCCGGCCGGTGATGATCGGCTGATCCGGGTCGCCTTCCAGAAAATCCACGATCACCTCGTGGCCGATGCGGGGCAGGTACAGGATGCCCCATTTCTTACCCGCCCAGCCTTGCGCGACCCGAATCCAGCAGGAACTGTTCTCATCCGCCTTGTCGTGCCGGTCCCAGTGAAAATGGCACTTCACCCGGCCGTATTGATCGGTATAAATCTCCTCACCCTTGGGACCGACGACAATGGCGGTCTGCGGCCCTTGCACCACCGGCTTGGGGGTGATCCGCGGCGCCCGGTAGGGTTGTTTGGCCTCGATCGCGGTGATCTCGCCCTGATAAATCTTGCCGGCGCCCGCCACCCCAGAGACGCTTTCGTAGTCGTCCGATTCCAAACGGTGGACGGCGGACGTGATCAGATATTCCCGGTTCTGCTCCTCGCGCGGGCATTGGCTTAGATTGAACAGATAACCCACCGCCAGCCCGGCGGCATTCCCCTGGCCCCGCGCGATTTCATGCTGAGCCAGCAGCTCCTGCAAGCGAATCTTGGAATAGTTGTTGCCATCGCCCGGTTCGACGTACTCGCCCGGATAGTCGTACATCTCGAACTCGGCCTGGGCGTGTTTCTTGGGCTGCTTCAACATCGCGCGCAGGTTCTTGCGCGGCGCCTTGAAGTCGTAATCGTTCAGTGCGTAGGTGCCGGGCTGCACCTGCTGAGACACGAACCATTCGAACAGATGATCGCGCCGGCGATGGTCATGGACATCCGGCGGGAAATAGGGCACCTCGCCGTAGCGCGGAAACTTGCCGTGGGAGTTGTAGCCATCGGCGAGCACCAGCATGTGCTTGCCGTTCTCATGGGTGAAGTAGTAGTACATGCCCTCCTGTTCCATCAGCCGGCTGACGAAATTGAAGTCCGTCTCCCGGTACTGCACGCAGTATTCCCATTCGCGATAATCGCCGCCCAGTTTGTCCTCGAAATTGGTGAAGTTCCGTTTCCGGAAGACCTCCTTGACGATGTCGGGGGCTTTCTTGTTCTGAAAGATCCGACAATCGGAGGTGCGGGTCAAAAACCACAGCCAAGGGCTGAGCCTGGCCCGGTAGACCGCGTAGCGCACACTATGCACCCCCAGAAAGCCGAACTGGGTAACGAAGCCATTGAAGTAGCGGGTGCCCTGCTCGTGGGGCAATTCCATGCGGATCGTCATGTTGGTGCCCAGAACGTCGGCGAGTTTGATGTCGGGTTTCTCGCTGAATAGCTCCAGGTCGAATTCGAACAACCGGCCCAGTTGCTCGCTGGCCGTCATGCGCCAGAAAACCAGCACGTCTTCGCCCAAACTGCTGTTAACCGCGAATACCCGGTGCTTTTGCGTGATGGTGGCCATGTCCTCGTCTCTCCATGCCCGCTGCCATTTGACTCAGTGTAGCGCAACCCTATGCGAAAAACCGGCCATCGCTCATCCACTCCGCCGGATTCGCACTAGACTTCAAGCATCGCCCGCTCTCCCGGAGAACCCACGCCATGCCCGGCCGAATGGAATTTCAATTCACGCTGCCCCAGTCCGCCGCAACCCCAACCCGTCGGGATCCCAACACGCCACCGCGTATCCTGATCATGGCCGACTTCAGCGGGCGCGGTCAGCGCGAACCGCCCGCCGCCGGGCTGGATCTCGCCAGCCGGCCACTGCTGGCGGTGGACGTGGACCGTCTGGACGCGGTCATGGCCAAGCTGGAACCGAAGCCGCGGCTGCCACTAGCGATGGCAAGCGGCGCGGACCTGACGGTCGGCTTTGCCCAACTCGACGATTTTCATCCCGACGCGCTCTACCAGCGGCTGGATCTGTTTCAGGCCCTGCGTCGCACCCGCGCCCGCCTGCTCGACCCGGCCAGTTTTGCCCAGGCGGCGGCCGAATTGGCCCCCCTGGCCGCGCCGGAACCGGTCCATCCCGAACCGCCCGCCCCCAGCGAAGGCGAAGCGGCCTTGCTCGAACGCCTGCTGGGACGCGCGCCGGCCGCTCCGCCCACCGCCCAGTCCACCGATGCGGGAGCGAATACGCTTCAGACCTGGTTGCGAACCATCGTGCAACCGCACATCGTGCGTACCGATCCGCGCCAATCCGCCTGGGTGGCGGCCGTGGATGCCGCGATTGGCGACCAGATGCGGGCGATCCTGCATCAGCCGGCTTTCCAGGCGCTGGAGGCCACCTGGCGCGGCGTGCATGGCCTGGTCGCCGATCTTGACGATGACGGAGCGCGCGTTTTCCTGCTCGATATCACCCAACAAGAGCTGCTGCTCGACTTGCGCGCGGCCGGCGGCAAACCGCAAGCGACCGGCCTGCATACCCTGCTGATCGAGCGCGGGGTGCGAATGCCCGACGGCGAGCCCTGGACGCTGCTGGTCGGCGACTACGCCTTTGGCGCCGCGCCCGAGGACATCGCGCTGCTGGCGGCCCTGGGTTCGCTGGCCGCCGAAGCGGGCGGCCCGTTTCTGGCGGCGGCCAAACCGGAGCTGCTGGGCTGCGACTCGGCGGCGACGCTGGCTGACCCCACGCGCTGGTCGCCGCCATCGACTGAGGCCGGGCAAAACTGGCTGGCGCTGCGCCGATGCGAAATTGCGCCCTGGCTCGGTCTGGCTCTGCCGCGCGTCCTGCTACGCCTCCCCTATGGGAAAAAGACCGAGCCGGTCGAAGCGTTCGCGTTCGAGGAGATGCCGGGCGGCCGCGACCCCGATGCGTATCTCTGGGGCAATTCGGCTTTCGCCTGCGCCCGGTTGATCGCGGCGGCGTTTGCGGAGAACGGTTGGGATTTCAACCCCGGCGACGTGCTGGAACTCGACGAGTGTCCCGCCCATGTGTACGAAGCAGCCGGCGAACGGGCCATGCAACCCGCCACCGAGGTCTTGCTGGGCGAACGGGCCATGCTGGATATCCTGGCGCGCGGGCCGATGCCGCTGCTCGGCCATCGCCAGCGCAATACGGTTCGGCTGGCGCGGTTTCAGTCGCTGGCCGACCCACCGGCGGCGCTGGCCGGCGTGTGGCGGTCCTGATGGCGGCGCCGCCCTCCTTCATCGCGCTCCGCAAGCTGCGCAAGCACTACACCGAGGGCGACCGCCAGCGAATCATCTTCGCCGACCTGAACCTGGATATCGGCCGTGGCGAGTTCGTCGCCCTGCTCGGCCAGTCCGGTTCCGGCAAATCCACCCTGCTCAATCTGCTGGGCGGCATCGACCTGCCGGATGCCGGCCAGATCCGTATCAGCGACCGGATGCTGACCGCCTTGCCCGAGGTCGAGCGCACCCGCTTTCGCCGCCGACACATCGGCTTCGTATTCCAGTTTTTCAACCTGATCCCGACCCTGACCGTCGAGGAAAATCTGCTGCTGCCGCTGGAATTGAACGGCCTCGCGACGCCGGACCAGCGCGACCGAGCGCTGGAGCTGCTGGATCACGTCGGGCTGGGCAACCGCCGTCACAGTTTCCCGGAACGGTTGTCCGGCGGCGAGCAGCAGCGGCTGGCCCTCGCCCGGGCGCTGGTCCACGGTCCCTGGCTGCTGCTGGCCGACGAACCGACCGGCAATCTCGACGCCGTCACCGGCGAACGCATCCTGGAACTGCTGCTGACCCTGCACCGTCAGGCGGAAACCACCATGGTCATGGTCACCCACAGCCAGGCCGTCGCCGCCCGCGCTGACCGCATCCTGGTGCTGGAAGCCGGGCAAATTCGGGAATTGACCCGGTGACGCCGCTACTCTGGCGAGCACTGTTGCGCCATCCGCTGCGCCATCCCTGGCAACTGGGGCTGGCGATTCTCGGCATCGCGCTCGGCGTCGCGGTGGTGCTGGCGGTGGATCTGGCCAACGCCAGCGCCCGGCGAAGTTTCGATCTGGCCATGAATCGCCTGACCGGCCATGCCACCCATCGCCTGGTGGGCGGGCCACAGGGCGTTCCCGAAACCGTCTATGCCCAGTTGCGGCTGGAACGCGGCCTCCGCCAGGCGGCTCCGGTGGTGACCGGCACTCTGCCGCGCGTCGACCGGCCCGGACAACTGCTGCAAATCCTCGGCGTTGATCCCTTCGCCGAAGCGCCGTTTCGCGATCCCGCCGCCGATGTCACCGGCGGCGCGTTCGACCTGCGTGCGCTGCTGCTGAATCCAGACGCCGCCCTGCTGCCGGCGTCCCTGGGCGACCAGGTCACCCTGCGGCGCGGCGAGCGGCGCTTCACCCTCCGACGCGCCGGCACGCTGAACGGGCCGGAGCTGGACGGTCTGATCATCACCGATATCAGTACCGCGCAAACCCTGCTGGATCGCACCGGCCGGTTGAGCCACGTCGACCTGATCCTGCCGGAAGGAACCGCCGGCGCCGTCATGATTTCGGAACTGCGCGCCTGGCTACCGCCGGACCTGCGGCTGGAACGCGCGGCGGAACGCAATCAGGCGACGGCGGACCTCAGCGCCGCCTTTTCGCTCAATCTCACCGCCATGAGCCTGTTGGCGCTGGTGGTGGGGATGTTCCTGATCTACAACGCCATCAGCTTTTCGGTGGTGCAACGCCGCGCCCTGTTGGGAATGTTGCGGGCGCTGGGCGTCAGCCGCCGGGAACTGTTCCTCGGCGTCCTGGGCGAGGCGCTGTTGCTCGGGCTGGCGGGCACCCTGCTCGGCGGACTGCTGGGCCTGTGGATCGGCTCCGGGCTGGTGCATCTGGTCACCCGCACCATCAACGATCTGTACTACGTCCTTAGCGTCCGCGAGTTTTTCATCGATCCCTGGTCGCTGGCCAAGGGCACGGCGCTGGGCCTGCTGGCGACCCTGGCGGCGGCCTGGCTGCCGGCGCGGGAAGCCGCCGACGTTCCTCCCGGCCTGGCGTTGAGCCGCGCCTATCTGGAAACCCGCTGGCAAGCCGCCCTGCCCCGCCTGGTTCTGACCGGGCTGACGCTGCTGGGCGGCGGTGGACTGACGCTCTGGTTTTCCCACGCCCTGGTTCCGGGCTTCGCCGGGCTGTTCCTGCTGATCCTCGGCTGCGCGCTGCTGACACCGCCCGCCGTGGTCGGCCTGGTTCAGTTGAACCGGCCGCTGGCCGCCCGGCTGGGCTTGCTGGCGCGGATGGCCAACCGCGACGTCGCCCGTCACCTCAGCCGCACCGGTATTGCAGTGGCGGCGCTGATGGTGGCGTTCGCCACCACGGTCGGCGTCGGGGTGATGGTGGACAGCTTCCGGGGTGGGGTGGCGATCTGGATCAACGATCTGCTGAACGCCGACTTGTACCTCGCGCCGCCCGCCATGGAAGACGGCGGTGGTTCGGAGACTGTGCAGCCGGCAACTCTGGCGGCCCTGCGCGAGACGCCGGGCGTGGCGGCGGTTTCCACTTACCGAAGGATCACGGTCGATCTCGACGGGCGCCCCGCGCAGGTAATGGCGGTAGACCTCGCGCCCGCTTCTCAGACCGGCTATCACCTGATCGACGGCAATCCCGCCACCGCCTGGACCGCGTTCCAGACCGGCGAAGCGGTCCTGATCTCGGAACCGCTGGCCTACCGCCGTGGATTGCGAGTCGGCGATTCACTGGATTTACCCACCGACCGGGCAATGCGGCGGTTTACCATCGCTGGCGTCTTCTTCGATTACGGTTCGGAACACGGGCGGATTCTGCTGCACCGTTCCGGCTACGAGCGCTATTGGCAGGAACCGACCATCGGTTCAATGGCGGTGTTCGCCGCGCCGGGTGAGAATCCAGCGATCCTGCGCGAGCGCTTGCAGGATCGATTGGAACCGATTCAGCCGCTGCTGATCCGTTCCAACCGCGACATTCAGAGCCGCACTCTGGAGATTTTCGACCGGACTTTTACCATTACCAACGTGCTGCGGCTGCTGGCGATTCTGGTGGCGGTGGTCGGGGTGTTGAGCGCGTTGCTGGCCCTGCACCTGGAGCGGGCGCGGGAGTTCGCGGTGCTGCGCGCGACCGGCATGACGGCGGGCGAAGTCGGCGGACTGGTGTCGTTGCAAACCGGGTTCATGGGCGCCGCCGCCGGGCTGCTGGCGTTGCCGACCGGGCTGCTGCTGGCGGCGGTGTTGATCTTCGTGATCAACCGGCGGGCGTTCGGCTGGAGCCTGCCGTTCCAGGTGGACCCGTGGTTGCTGCTGGAAACGCTGGCGCTGGCGGTGATCGCCGCCCTGCTGGCCGGACTTTATCCCATCTGGCGCATGGCCCGCGCCCGACCCGCCGACGCACTGCGGACGGAATAGTGAACAGACGCCCTGGATGGTGGATTGGAGGGCTGCTGGCGGCGCTGATCATCGGCTGGATCGGTTACCGCCTGCTGCAACCTTCGCCCCAGCCGTCTCGCGACGTCGCCGTGAGTTCGGCCCTGGGTGGGGACGACCACGCCGGCTATCAACGGGCCTACGCTCCCCGACCCTTCCAGTTCCCCGCCGATCATGGACCGCATCCGGAATTCCGCAACGAATGGTGGTACGTGACCGGCAATTTGGCTGATACCACCGGCCGGCGGTTCGGCTATCAGTTGACCCTGTTTCGCATCGCGTTGTCCCCGACCATGGCGGCGGCGGATTCGCCCTGGCGCGCGAATCAGATTTATATGGGCCATTTCGCGCTGACCGATGTCGCGGGCAACCGTCATTACCACTTTGAACGCTTCAGTCGGGGCGCGCTGGGTCTGGCCGGCGCGCAAGCAACCCCGTTTCACGTCTGGCTGGAGGACTGGGCGTTGACCGGTGCGGAAGCCGACCTCTTGCCGCTGCGCATCCACGCCCACGAAGGCGACATCGCCCTCGATCTGACGCTAACCGCCGGTAAGCCCGCAGTCTTGCAGGGCGACCAGGGCCTGAGCCAGAAAAGCGCCGAACCGGGTAATGCCTCCTACTACTACTCCCACACCCGAATGCCGACTCAGGGCACGGTCGGTGTCGCTGGACGAAACTTCACGGTCCGTGGCACAAGCTGGCTGGATCGGGAATGGAGCACCAGCGCGCTGGGGCCGGATCAGGGCGGCTGGGACTGGTTCGCGCTGCAACTGGACGATGGGCGGGATTTGATGTTCTACCGGTTGCGCCGCAAGGATGGCGGCACCGATTCGTTCAGCGCCGGTACGCTGGTCGAAGCCGATGGCCAGACGCGGCGGTTGCGCTGGAACGAGGTGGAATTGCAACCGCTCGGCGAGTGGGTTAGTCCCCACACTCGCGACCGCTATCCCGCCGGCTGGCGGCTGCGCCTGCCCGCCGAGAAGCTGGATTTAACGATCACGCCGCAAGTCGCTGATCAGGAAATGCGGCTGACCGTGCGCTACTGGGAAGGTGCGGTCGCGGTCAGCGGACAGGCGGGAGCTCGGACAGTCAGCGGCCAGGGTTATCTGGAAATGACCCGGTATCCGCGATGATTCCTACACGTAACGCCAAGACAAAAACAATCGGAGTCTGTAAGCGTTCAGACCCCCACCCCTTGATCACCCAGAGCAACGCCCTGGATACTTAAAGGACTCAAGTTAATGGCAGTTAGGGGAGGGGTCTGAACGCTTACGGCGATTATTAGGGAACCGTGGTCTATCCCCGATTTCGTCCCGATTTCGTCCCGATTTCGTCCCGATTTTGCTATAGATCTTGCGCCCGACTGATGCCTGACGGAGCGAAGCGACATGACAGGCCGACATGACGGGCGAGAACCGGCGCCGCGTAAGCCATTATTCAACCGCGTGTGCAATCCGCACAATTTCTTGAGCGATATTTTCAGGCGAAAGGACAAAATCTATGCACCCGGTTGCTATTGCGCTCCCAGGCATATCTGGCTGCCCAGCCGTATCGAGCTTCTGCGCGATGGTAATGCCCCCCACTTCCTTAATGCCGCAAAGGGCTGCTGCCCCATCGCCATCATAGCCAGAGACAATGACAGCGACAAGTTTGCCATCCCAGTGCTGCGTTAGGGAACACAGAAACACCGTAATTACATCAGGCCATCCCCTGGGCTTTGATATCGGTTTTAGGCGGAATTCCCCGTCGAGAACGTGCAGGTCACGCTGCTCAGGGATGATGAAAACATGATTGGGCTCAATGAGCAGTCTTTCCGTGATTAATTCAACCGGCATCTTTGTGTAGTTCGGAAGAATTTCGTGAAGCATGGTGGCCAGAGTTCTCATGTGATTAACTATGACAATAGCTACACCCATATCGACAGGCAGATTCTGGAGCAACCGGATATAGGCATCGAGGCCACCGGCCGAACCGCCCACGCAAACGACAGGAAAGTTCTTTTTGGCGATCTTAGCGTTCATTAACGATCACTCCATAGCGTTGCGAAATTTCTTCAAGCAGCATAACGCGCCGGTGAGCGGCGCCGAAGTGCGCAGCACGGAGGCGTCCGCTCCACTGGCTGGTTAGGCGGCACCAGAGTTGTTCGTACGAAACGCGAGGCCTTTTACTCACGGGCAACGCTTACCTCGCGGGGAAACACAATCTGACTACGCTCAGATGGGTTGACACTGACTTCAAGTTGAAACCAATCCGCTAGACCAGTTGGTGCGACTGATAGATCTGGAATCATTTGATAAAAGAAGCCGTGTGGCCTCCCATCGCTTCCGCGCATGGGGGGTAGATCCTTTATGAGTAATTGAACCCGAGTAAGTCCATTTATTGGAACAACCGCATCAATCGGAACGAGCGCAACAAAACTATAGTCGCTGCAGATACCGGCACCCCTATACTTTACTGGAACTTGAATACTAACGCCGCGAAGCTCTGTCGAAGCCGGCGAGACCCCGTTGCTCACAATCTTTTCCCAATCCAATTTCACTATTTGCGGTCGATCGCCATCGAAACACAAGTCGCTACTGTTGCGCGGATGGCGACCATGTAGTGCGATCTGATCAAGAGCAAGCGGCTGAGTGCCGTAGTTATGCACTACAGCTTCAACAATGGAAGTCAATGGCTCCGTTGCGCTAAGCAACCTGACGGATTGAACGACCGGCCAGTCCGGCGGTGGCAGTTTAAGATCTACCGTGGCTTGGGCTCGATACCAAGAGCGACTAGTTGCTCCATACGCATATTTGTATTCCTGCCATTTTCGTTTCCCGACTAGAATTCGCGCGGACTGCGAGCCGAGCACTAACGTAATCGGAAGGTCGGCGGTAGGTTGGTGTTCAAGAACGATCTCGGCTATCCACTCTAGATTTCTAAAGTTAGATTCTGTTCGCGTGAGCAATGTGGCACGGCCTTCGATCTTGGGGTCATTCTCATTCGTTGAGAGAGCAAACAAACTCAGATCTGAGATGCTTCGAAGTGTTGCAGCATCATTGTATTTCTCATTGGAGAATTGCGCCGTCACTTGCACGAGTAGAGCGTATTCGAAGCGGTCTTCCGTCCCATAGGAGTGGTCGAATCCCAATTCGACGGTGCGCTCAAGTGAAAGCGGATTGTGTTGTTCGTCCAGCTGACGAGGCGTTTCAAAGCGCTGCCGTACAGCTTGCATCCAGGACTTGTCCCAGTTTTGGTAAACAAGTGCGCTTCCGCCTGCTAGCGCGGTAGCCACCCAGATCACGAATAGCCCCTTCACTCCCCATCGTTTCCATGCCCTTTCACGAATCCAGGAGGCAAAGCTGTCCGGCGGCTTTGGAGGATCGGAGGCGGCTGATCCAATGTCGTTGCGCTTTGGCGTCTTCCGCATCGTGTCGCCCTTTCATGCCGCCTAACGAACCACGCTCACCCGACCTGAAGGGTTCGGGTGCAGCGCGGGGTTAGGAATTTCTTTTTTATTGGGGTTCTTATGAAAGACATTAACAATCTTCTTTATCGGGCTGAATTGAATCTGGTTTGTTTACAGAATATAACCAGCCGCGCCTGCCTTCTGGCGTCGTCCGCGATGGAAGGCGTGAACATTCCTCTAGTATCTCCATTATTTCCAGGAGATGCCGGTTATTCTGAACCCGTTCAGGTTTCGCTAGGAGTTGAGGAAGCGCCTCAGCGAAGTAGTCCTTGATTTTAGGGTCAGCCGCCATTAATAGCTCGACGATAATTTGTTGTGATGCATATAGTGCTGTTATTTTTTCTCCGATAACCGAAATTCCTTGTTGCAGGAGCGTCAATGTCTCAGCTTGTTTTTCTATGATTTCAGAAAGTTCAGAATCTTTTCTCATTAATGTATCTCCTAACGCACCCGATTACCCACAAATGCCAACTCATTGTATGATATAGGCTTTCATAGCCTTGCGGAGTGGTGGCATGAGTTGGGCACAGGCAGAGTTTCACGATTTGGAGTTGGGCGATGCGCGGCGG
>JBATNZ010000107.1:0-21132 GCA_049290615.1 Candidatus Contendibacter sp. | reverse complement strand
GGCGGTGGTGCCGCCCACGCTGGCCGAACCCGCCATGCCACCGGCCAGACCAGTCACGATCTGCCCTATGCTCTGCGCCAGCAGTTCGCGGCGGGCGTTGTGGCGCAGGCCGGTGGTGGTATCGGCCAGCACCGAGGTTAGCAGGGTGTTCAGGGAGCACAGCACCGCCAGGGCGAAGGCAGCGTGAAGGATCAGCGACCAGGGCAGATTGGGCCAAGCGGCGAGCGCGTTGGTGGCCAGGTGAAACTCCGCGGGCCCCGGCAGGATGCCGATAACCCAATGTTCCGGCGTGGGGTGCGGGCCAGCGTAATGGATGCCGATCTGGAACAGCGCCGTGCCGCCCAGCAGTCCGGCGATCGGACCCGGGAGGCGTGGAAGGATACGTGGTGCGTAACGGGCGATAGCGAAGGCAGCGGTCGCGGTGGTGACGGGCAGCCAGTGCCATTGGAACCAGGGGCCGGTGTGATGGATGCCAAGCAGGGGTTTGAACTGGGACTGGATCAGCAACAGACCGGTGCCGGTGGTCAGGCCGGCGATGACCGGATAGGGGATGAATTTCATCAGCCGGCCGCCGCCGGCGAGCGCGATCAGCAATTGCATCAGACCCGCGAGGACGGTCACGGCGAACAGGGCCGGGGCGATGGCGGCGGGGGCGAGACCGGCGGCGGCGAGCACGACAGCCGTGCCGCTCAGCAGCGCCATGCTAGGGCCGGTCGGGCCGCTGATCAAGCCAACCGTGCCACCGCCGCCGCCGGAGATCAGCAGCAGGACGATGGCGCCGACCAGGCCCGCCAACGCGCCGGGCGCGGTCCCGAGCGAGGTGGCGAACACGGTCACGCCGAAAGCCGCGGCCTGTGGCAGCACCACGGCGGCGCCGACCAGGCCGCCGCGCAGGTCGGTTAGGAAAGAAGTCGGGAATTTCAAGGGTCGGGACGTTTCCAGGAACAGGTGGGTCGCGGCGAGCGAAGCCGTTTTTCGACGGTGGTTGCCGAGCGCCCCGCAAGTATAGAATCCAAACCCCTTATCACCCGTATTCGGCCCGAGGTCTTCAACAACATGGAATCAAAACTGCTCGCCCCGGTTCAACTGGGCGCTCTTTCCCTGAAAAACCGCGTCGTCATGGCTCCGCTGACCCGTTGCCGGGCCGATAACCCGGAGGCCGCGCCGACCGATCTGATGGCGCGCTACTACGCACAACGCGCCGGCGCGGGATTAATCATCTCCGAGGGAACCATCGTGTCGCCGCAGGCGCGCGGCTATCCCTACACGCCTGGCATCTGGTCGGATGCCCAGGTCGCCGGCTGGCGGCTGGTCACGGACGCCGTGCATCAGGCCGGCGGATTGATCGTCTGCCAGATCTGGCACTGCGGCCGGCTGTCCCTGCCGGACTTTCACGGCGGCGAATTGCCGGTCGCGCCCTCGGCGATCAACCCGAACTGGCGAATGTTTTCAGGGGCGGAGTTGAAACCGACCGTCACGCCCCGCGCGCTGAGCCGGGAGGATATCGCCGAGATCGTCGCTGATTTCCAGCGCGCCGCGCGCAACGCGGTGACCGCCGGGTTCGACGGGATCGAGATTCATTCCTCCAACGGCTATCTGTTCCACCAGTTCTTCTCCCGCTGTTCCAATACCCGCACCGACGAATACGGCGGTTCCCACGAGAACCGGGGCCGGTTTTTGTTCGAGGTGCTGGACGCGGTGGGGCGGGAATTGCCGTTCAACCGGGTCGGCATCCGGCTCAACCCGATGATGAACGGCATGCACGGCATGACGGTGGATGAAGACACCGTACCGATGTTCGAGTCGCTGATCCGCCGCGCCAACGGTTACGGCCTGGCCTATGTCCACCTCAGCGAGCCGTTCATGCCGAATCAGTTGGACGGCGCGGTGGGCGCACTGCCCGACGTGGCCGGACATTTCCGTCCGCTGTGCCAGGCACCGTTGCTGATTAACGGCGGGTTCGATCAAGCCAGGGCGGAAACGTGGCTGGCCGGGAACGGGTGCGATGCCGTGGCGTTCGGGCGGCTGTTCATCGCCAACCCGGATTTGCCGGAACGGTTCCGGCGCGGCGCTCCGCTGAACGCGCCGAATCCGGACACCTTCTATCAGGGCGGCGAGAAGGGTTATGTGGATTATCCGGCGTTGGCGTAAGCCAGGGCGAGGCATGATCGGTTTTGGCAACTGTTGAAAGATTAACTTTCACGCTCCCGCCCGCTCCCGGTTCAGCGCCAGCAGCCGGCGCAACACGTCCTCATCGCTCAGGTCCGCCGGCCAGCCGTAGGCGGCGGCCACAGCTTCGTCCAAGGTCCGATGGGCGTTGACCAGCCAAGTGGGACGCTGGTTGTAGAGATTCGTCAGCGTCCGCTTTTTGAGGTCGGCGGTGTGTTCGGGCTTGGGAATCAGACAGTCGGGATAGCCGGGGACGACCTCCGGGACCCGCTCCACCCATTCCGGCGGATTCAGCCAGTTCTCGCGCAGTTCGTCGAGCCGGCGAGCGGCGACGGTGATGGCGGCTTTCAGCCCCTCTCCCTCGGGGAGAGGGGTGGGGGTGAGGGCGTTCCGGTTCGGTTGCAATCCCGCTGGGAAGGGGAAGGTCTCGAAGGTCATGGTCGAGTTGTAGCGGGGACGATCTTCCAGCGTCCCACCCATGGCCAGCGCCCAAACGGTATGAAACCGCGACGACAGCACGCCAAAGGTCGCGTCGTCATCGCGGGGAATCACGATCAGGCTGTGTTCGGGCGCGGCGCTGGCTGAAAACCATACGAAGAACCGGTGCTTGGCGGTTTCCGGCGTGGCGATATAGCGCGTCAGGCCGGCCAGTTGGCGACGCAGACCGGGACGGGTTTCGCCATGCCGCCACCAGTAAACAGCGCGGGATTTGCGATTGTTGCTCATCCGCACCGGCTTCACCTTTTCCAGCACCCGCGCGAACGGCGCTTCGTACAGCGCGGCTTCGCTCTCGCTCAAATCGGTTCCGAAGTCGATGACCCAGCGGCCTTTCCAGCCTTGGGTGACATCCACGCCGTTCCAGATTGGGCGCAGCACTTCACTGTTCGGCCGACCATGCGGGTTCGGCTGGCGCAACCACTGTCGCGCCGTGGCGCTGTCCACCGCGAACGCGCCGGCCAGACACAAGCCGAAGAACGAGCAACCGGCGTTTTCCGGCAACGGGCGGGCCTGGGTCAAATCCATACCACTGGCGGCATCGAGCGGCCGGCCGGTCAGATCGGCGTAAATTTCCGCGACGGGGCGACCGTCGAGCGTCGCGCCCTCACCCCCGGCCCCTCTCCCAGAGGGCGAGGGGAGTGGAGCGCCAAAGCACACCAGCGAAACCCGCACCGCCGCGCCGTCGTTGATCCATTCCTGGTCGGACCAGGCGTGGAAGATCGTTAGCTTTTCACCCCCACCCCAACCCTCCCCCATCAAGGGGGAGGGAGTGGAAAGAATCCGCTCCAGAACCGGCCGGTTGCGCTTTTGGCGTATCGAGTTGGTCGCCACCAACCCGGCCCGCCGTGTCGGTCCGGCTTCAATTTGCGCCCGCGCCTTCTCGAACCAGTAGCAGACCAGATCCGCGCCGCCGGGGACACGGCCGGCATAGACCCGGCGCAGCGTCGCCACGTAATCATCGCCCAGTTCCGCCAACTGCTTCTTGTCGCCCAGAAACGGCGGATTGCCCACGATGGCGTCGGCGGCGGGCCAAGCGGCTTCCCGCGCCGAATTCCCCTCCTTGGACAAGGAGGGGTGGCGCGGAGCGCCGGGGTGGTTTGATCCGTCTGGTGCATAAACCCCCCCGTCCCTCCGGGACACCCCCCCTTGACAGGGGGGGAATTCATCGACCACCAGCAGCGCATCCCGGCACTCGATCTGATTGAGCGGCTTCAGGATCGGCCGGTCGTTGAGGCTGTAGCCGTGGCCCAGCATCCATTGAATCTCGCCGATCCAGACCGTGAGCCGGGCCAGTTCGGCGGCGTAGGGATTGAGTTCGATACCCAGCGCGGCTTCTGGCCCGACCGCCGGAAAGCCCCGTTGCAGGCCCAGCGCCTCGGCTTCCAGCATCACTTGATGCTCAAGGTCCTTCAGCGTCCGCAAGGCCAGATAGAGGAAGTTGCCCGACCCGCAGGCCGGGTCCAGCACCCGAAACATTTGCAACCGTTCGAGAAAGCGTTGCAACGCCTGTTCCGCCGGGGCGCGTTTGGGCTTCTTCGCTTGCAAAAACCGCGTCAGCTCCGCCTTCACGGTCGCCCATTCCGCCAACAGCGGGTCGCGGATCACCGGCTCGATCAAGCGACGAATCGATGCCGCGTCGGTGTAATGCGCGCCCAACTGGCTGCGCTTGTCGGGGTCGAGGCCGCGCTCGAACAGCGTCCCGAAGATCGCCGGCTCGATGGCCGACCAGTCCAGTCGCGCCGCCCGCCAGGCCAGTTCCAAATCCTCCGATTCCAGCGGCAGGCAGTCGGCGTCGTCGAACAGCCCGCCGTTGAACCAGGGAACCTCGATCAGGCCGAACCAGCCGCCGCTCCGCATCGCCGCGAACAGTTCGCGGGCGCGGTCCACGAACGCGGCGGGCCGGGTCTTGACCGCCGTCAGCAGGTCGTTGAACAGCCGGCCCGGCAACAGGCCGATGTCCTCGGCGAACAGGCAGAACAGCAGCCGGGTCATGAAATGCGCCACCCGCTGCGGGTCGTGACCCCGCTGGCGCAACCGTTGCGCCAGCCCGGCGAACAGTTCCGCCGCTTCCGCCGTCACCGCCTCGATGGTGCGGCCCGGCTTCAACCGTTCCGGGTCGGTGAACGCCCACTGCAAAACCTGCCGCTGGGCGGGATCGGCCAGGTCGTCCAGCGTCAGCCGGCGGACGGTGTGGACGGCGTTGGTGAAGTGGGTGTGAATCTCAATCGTCTCGAAGTCGGAGACGATCAGCAGCGGCGGGTTGTCCAGCGCCAGCGCGTACTGCTGCAATTGCCGCAGGGCCGCGCCCAGGTCTTTATGCTTGCCCTTGTATTCCCAGGCAAAGCAGTTCCGCTTCCACACATCGGCCCAGCCCTGCCCGCCGCCGGTTTTCCGGGCGCCCTTCTCGAAACAGAAGTCGGCGCCCTGAAGATCGACCGCCGTTGGCGCGGGATGGCCGATCAGCGCGCAAAGCTCGTTGAAGTGCGATTGCGCGGCGGAACGCTCGGTCAGGGTCGAGCGTCGCCAGCGCCGGATGAAGTCGTCGGGGGTCATCGAGAAAGGATAGAACGGTTACCCGACGCGCCGCCGCGTCCGCCAGGTGTCGGCCTCGCCGTTGGTGTTGGCGGTGTTGGCGGCGGCGATGAGGGCGGTGGAGTCGCACGGCACGTTAAAC
Organism: Candidatus Contendibacter sp.; assembly: GCA_049290615.1. Taxonomy (GTDB): domain Bacteria; phylum Pseudomonadota; class Gammaproteobacteria; order Competibacterales; family Competibacteraceae; genus Contendibacter. Next base: position 15,791 of record JBATNZ010000107.1, on the reverse strand, counting down.
GTGGCCGCCCCCGCCGGGGTGGCCAGGCCGAGCAGTCCGCCAAGCAGCAACAATCCGGGAAATCGGTTGGCCGGAGGAGGGAGAATTGGCCAGAGTGGAGCGGTGAGGTCGCATGGGATGGCTATCCTGAAGAAGCAAGCGATACGCAATCCCCATCATTATTGCGGAATTCGCGGACAAAATCAGGATTGAGCCGCTTCGCGGCTGACCAGCACCTTGTCGATCCGCTGGCCGTCCATGTCCACCACCTCGAAACGATAGCCGCCCCAGACGCACCACTGGCCGGTCGCCGGCACCTCGCCCAACCGCGCCAGCACCAGCCCGGCCAGGGTGTAATAGTCGCCCTCGACCGGGAGTTCCCGCAGCTTCAGCAGTTCCCACAACTCGTCCACCGGCAGGCTGCCGTCGATCAGCCAGGAACCGTCGGCTCTTTGCACCACCGCCGGTTCCTCCGCCGCGCGGGGTTCCTCCAGATCGCCAACGATGGCCTCCATAAGATCGGTGAGCGTGACCAGCCCTTCCAGTCCGCCGTACTCGTCGCGGACCAGCGCCAGCCGCGCCGACGACTGCTTAAGTAAATCCAGCGCTTGCAAGGTGTGAGTCGTTTCATGGACCACCGGAACTTCGCGTAACAGAGCGCCAAAATCCGGCTCCCGGCCAGCGAGGTAACAGTCGAGCAGATCCTTGGCCCGCACCACGCCCTGCACCTCGTCGATGGCGCCGCGTCCGGCCGGGAAGCGGGAGTAACGCCCACCGTGGATCGCGCGCAGCAACAGTTCCGGCGGGTCGTCCAGATCGAGCCAGACGATTTCGGTACGCGGGGTCATGACCGCTCCGACCGACCGGTCGGCCAGCCGCATGACGCTGCTAATCATCTCCTGCTCGGCGCGTTCCACCACGCCGGCCGCGGCGGCTTCGGCGATTAACGCCTTGATTTCCTCGTCGGTGATGCGCTGGCGGCGGGGCGAGTTCAAGCCGAATACCCACAGGACGGCGCGGGTGGAGAGATCGAGCAGCCAGACCAATGGCGAGCCGATCCAGGCCATAACCCGCATGGGCCAAGCGACCACCGCCGCCAGCCGTTCGGGATCGCGCAGGGCCAGATGTTTGGGGACCAACTCGCCGATGATCAGCGACAGATAGGTGATCAGCGCCACGACCAGGCCCAGGGCCAGTTGGTCGCTGTGGGAGGCAAGGGCGGGAAGAGTCGCCGCCAGCCAGGCATCCAGCTTGTTCGCCAGCGTCGCGCCACCGAACGCGCCGGCAAAAATGCCAATCAGGGTGATGCCGATCTGCACGGTGGATAGAAACCGTCCCGGATTTTCGGCCAGCCGCAGGGCCGTGGCCGCGCCGCGCCATCCAGCTTCCGCCATCTGCCGCAACCGGGCCGGCCGCGAGGACACTACCGCCAGTTCGGCCATGGCGAAGAAGCCGTTGAGCACGATCAGCAGCAGGATGATCAATGTTTCCCAGATAACCATAGGACCATTGCTTGCAAGTTAAGGAATTCCCTGACGACTGGAAACAGATGGATGCTTGCCAAGGCAAGGCCGCTTACAATAGTGTCTTTGCGGATCATCGCACCGCCGTGACCACACATACCAGGTTGTTTAATTGGCATTTTCTGGCGCCGCGCTACTGGCCAATCTGGCTGGGGCTGGGGCTGATGAAGCTCATGGCGGCGCTGCCGTTTTCCTGGCAACTGACGATTGGCGGCCAGACCGGCCGCTGGATCGGCAAAATTGCTCGCCGCCGCCGGCGCATCGCCGCGATCAACCTGGAATTGTGTTTCCCGGAGATGTCGCCAATTCAACGGGCCACGCTGCTGGAGGAGCATTTCGCCGCCCTGGGTATTGGCCTGTTTGAAACCGCCATGGCCTGGTGGGCGCCGGATGAAAAGCTGCGCGGCCTGGCGCGGGTCGAAGGCGCAGAGCATCTGCAACAGGCGCTGGACCGTGGCCGAGGCGTCATCCTCCTGACCGGGCATTTCACCCCGCTGGAACTGGGCGCCCGCTTTATCACCTGGCACCAGCCCTTCCACGCCATGTATCGGCCCCACAAGAATCTACTGTATGAAACCGTGATGTTCCGCGAACGCCAGCGCCGATCCCGACTGCCGCCACTGGCGCGCGAGGATTTGCGCGGCCTGCTGCGCGCCTTTAAACGGGGACGGGCGGTCTGGTACGCGCCCGACCAGAATCACGGCATCCGCAACAGCATCTTCGTACCGTTCTTCGGCATCCCCGCCTGCACCATCACCGCCACGGCGCGGCTGGCGGCATTAGGCGGCGCGGCGGTGGTGCCTTACTTCCCCCGGCGCTTGCCGGGAACGGCGGGTTACGAGGTCGCCATCCTGCCTGCCCTGGAGGATTTTCCGAGCGGCGATGTCACCGCCGACACCCGGCGCGTCAATGAACTGCTGGAGCATTACATCCGCCAAGCGCCCGAGCAATATCTCTGGGTTCACCGCCGTTTCAAGACGCGGCCGCCGGGCAGTCCGAACCTCTACAACTTCTGAATCCGGACTCCTCACGATGCGTTACCGCGCCGATCTACCCGCCGATCCCAGCATCCGCCGCATTCTGGTGATCAAGTGGAGCGCCATGGGCGATGTGATCATCGCCACCGCCCTGTTCGAGGATATCGTCCGGGCTTTCCCCAACCGGGAAATCCATCTTGACACCCAGCCCGCCTGGCAACCGCTCTTCGCGCACGATCCCCGGTTTCAGCGGATTCTCGCCGTGGATTGGCGCAACCGCCGGCAACGGCTCCGCCAGATGGGAACCTGGCTGCGGCAGGTGCGGGCGGGGCATTACGATCTGGTGATTGATCTCCAGTGCAACGACCGCTCCCGTCTACTGCTAAGCCTGTTGTGGCTGGGCGGTCACCGCATCCGATACCGTCTCGGCAACCGTCGCCAACTGCCCTATAGCATCGCGCCGGACGAACTACCCAAGCCAGCGCATACCATCACCCGCAGCCGCGCCGCCTTGCAGGCGGGCGGCATCCCGGCAACGACGCCACGGCCTGTTCTGCATATCCCCGAACGCCACCGCGCTCACGCCCAGGCATTCATCGACCGCCATGGATTATCAGCGGGCGATTACGCGATCTTTCTACCCGGCTGCAACGCCAACGGTCATTTGAAACGCTGGGGCGCTGCCCGCTACGCCGCGTTGGCGAACCAGTTGCATCGGGAGGGGTTAACACGGATCGTGTTGATCGGCGGCCCGGATGAAGTGGACGAATGCCAGAACATCGCCCAGCAATGCGGTCCCTGGCTAGTCAATCTGTGCGGGCAAACCGAGATTCTCGATCTTCCGCCGCTGTGCGAACCGGCCCGCTTCATCGTCGCCAACGACACCGGCACCGCGCATCTCGCCGCCGCCACGCTCACCCCGATGATGGTGCTCTGCGGCCCCACCGATCCGCGCCGAGTCAAGCCACTGGGCGACAATGTAACCACGCTGCAAGCCGAACTACCCTGCGTCAACTGTTATCGCAAGACCTGCTCGCACCACAGTTGCATGACGATGCTGACGCCGACGCGGGTGTTGCAGCATCTGCGGGAAACGGCGCGGGAACCGGTGCGATGAGACGCCAGCCCGCGGCGGACGTGATTCAGGACTTGTCGGCGGGGCGGGATTGATAGTCGCCCGGCAACGGTGGAGCGTCTTCCGGCAACAATCGGGTTCCGTACTTGGCGAACTGATGGTATTCGTACAGCTTGGCGTATTTGAGAAAGACATAGAACGCCGCGACCACCGAGTTGATGAATCCGGCCCAGCCATTCAGAAAATTGCGCTTGAACAGATAGCTGCGGATGAAGAACAGCGGTGGGTAGAACAGCATGATCAGCGGGATGCCCCAGCGCTGTTTCTTGAGCTTGTCCATCACCAGTCCGGTCGAGTAGGCGTTGATCTTCTCGACCTTGGTGTGAATGTCGGTCTCGCCATAGTGATACAGCGGCGCCTTGAGCCGGGCGATGCGGCCCCGAACCTTGGGCGCGGCATGAATCGGCAGGTCGTCGACGTCGCCCCGGCGCTTGTCGAACAGGCGCAGATAATGATTCATCCGGGTCGCCGGATTATACATGCGCCAGAACATCTGCTCCTGGCGCGGGATTTCGTAGCCATTCGCGGTCGGTTCGCGTTCCAGCAACTGGCGAATTTCCGTCTGGAGCGCGGGCGATAGCGCCTCGTCGGCATCCAACAACAGCACCCAGTCGTGAGCGGTCGCCGCCAGCGCCAGCCGCTTTTGCGGACCGTATCCCATAAACTCGTGCTGGGTGATGCGCGCCCCGTAGCGCTGGCCGATAGTCAGGGTATCGTCGGTGCTGAAAGAATCCAGCATGACGATTTCGTCGGCCCATTTGACGCTCTCCAGGCAAGCCGTCAAAGTGCGGCCATTGTTGTAAGTGGTGATAAACACCGAGAGCTGGGTTCGCTCAGTCATGAATCAGCCTGTTCCCGAGAGGATTTTCATTTAGAGTATGCACCTATCGCTCGTCAGCGGCGCGCCCCACTTTACATAACCTTATCATGCTTATCGTGAACCCATGATCGCGTCGGCCCACATCATCGGCGGCGGGGCGCTCGGCGGGGCCGAACTGTTCTATGTCCGGCTCGTCAACGCCTTGCAGGCACGGGGGCAACCCGTACTGGCCATCAATCTCCCGTGCGGTCAGATAGCGGCCCGGTTGCAGGCCGATGTCGCGCAAGCTCACGTACCGATGCGGGGAATCTGGGATTGGCCGTCGCGCTGGCGGATCGGGGCGATTCTCCGCGCGCATCGACTGGACATTGTCCAGACCTACATGGGCCGGGCCACGCGATTGACCCATCTGGACCCCGTCCAGCGTCCGATCCACGTCGCCCGCCTGGGCGGCTATTATGCCCTCAAGGGCTATCGCCACGCTCATGCCTGGGTCGGCAACACCCAGGGTATTTGCGATTACCTGGTGAGCAACGGCTTACCAGCGGCGCGCATCGCCCACATAGGCAATTTCGTTGATATTCCAATCGCCAGCGCGCCGGAACAAATCGCGGAACAACGGCGCCAGATGGATATTCCCGAGGATGCGCTCGTCCTGGTGGCGGTTGGCCGCTTGCACCCGGTCAAGGGTTTCGAGGATCTCCTGACCGCCCTGGCCATGCTCGGAACCACGCTTTACCATCGACCGCTGGTTCTGGTCATCGTGGGCGACGGTCCCTTGAACGCCACCCTCCGCGACTACGCGGACCAGCTCGGCATCAGCCGACGGATTCGTTGGGCTGGCTGGCAACTCGATCCCCATCCCTATTACGAACTGGCCGACCTCTTCATCTGCCCATCGCGTCATGAAACGCTGGGCAACGTGATCCTGGAAGCCTGGGCGCATGGCCGCGCGGTGCTGTCCACCCAAACCGCCGGGGCATTGGAACTCATCGCCCACGGTGAAGATGCCTGGCTGGTCCCCCCCCAACAACCGCACGCGCTGGCCGACGGCGTTCGGCTGCTCCTGGAAGATGAGTCGCTGCGAGCCCGCCTGGCGTCCCAGGGCCGCAAGAAAGTGGAAACCCATTACAGCCAGCAGCACATCGTCAATGCCTATCTGGACCTGTATCAACGGTTGCTGGCAGCATAGCGAAATAGCTCAGCCCTCCCAAACAAGCAAAGCCATAACACGCGAAATACCGGGACGTGTAGCCAAAGCTCAATAACCCGGCGGTGAGGATGGCCAACGTCGCCGCCAGTAATACTCCAGCGCGCTGGCGATCTTCGGCGGACAGTCGCCGCCAGCTCAGGACCAGCCGCCCGAACACGGCGCCAATCAGGATCAAGAGCGCGCCGAGTCCCAGAAGGCCGGTTTCGTACCAGGCATCCATCAGGAAGTTGTGCAAATGCTTGACCTGTACCCGGTCGCCACCCAGATCAAAACTCAGCACCTCGCGGGCGTAAGAGCCGTTGCCGATTCCCATGCCCAGCCAGGCTCGTTCCGGTGGATGTTGAATCGCCTGCCGCCACAGGATGGTGCGTCCAGCGGTGAAAGCATCCAGCGGGTGGTTCAAATCCAGTTCACTTTTGTGAAAGGGAGCGGTGTTGGCGATGATTCCGATCACCAACACCATCGCCGCCAGCAGCGCGCTCCAGCGTAGCCGCCAGCCCAGCGCCACCCAACAGAACGTCGCCAAACCCGCGATCAGGCCAAGGAGCGCCGCCCTGCCCTCGGATAGCACCACATAACCCAAGGCGACCGCGGTGATGCCGACCATCGCGCCATACCGCCAGCGCCCATCGCCTTGTCGCCAGATCCAGCCCAGCATGAACGGCAATAGAAAGGGCAAATTGTCTTCCTGGAGTTGGCTACTGGGATCGAACGGCTGACCGGACCAGCCGAGGCCATAATAGGGCAGCAGCAGAACCAATCCCGCCAAGGTGATTCCACCAAACAACGCCATCGCGTCCAGCAGGCGATCGGGGTGGCCGGGAGATTCCCGCAACGCGACCTGCATCAGCAACAAGCTCAGGCTTTGCATGAGGAATGCGCCCCAACTCCGAAGCGCCTCCGCCGGATCAATCGCGCCGGGGATTCCCAGCAGGAATACGCCCAGCAGGGTCAGATACAGCAGCGTGGTGGTGCGATCCAACCGGTCGCGGCGACTCCAGAGGCCGAGCAGTCCCCACAAGGCATAAAGTCCGGCGACACTGTTGAATAGAGCACGGCCGCCGAGTTGGGTCAGCGGCAACACCGCCGGCAACAGCCAGCCTCGCCGAAAAAAAGCTTCCCGAAGTTTGTTATAAAACGTGGCGAGTTTCATCGGGCCGACCCAGTCGCGCGAGCGCTTCGAGAACGTGGGGAATCGTGATCGCCGTCATACCCAGTTCGCCGGGCGGCGGCGTGATTGGATGGATGAAGCGGGAATGGGTCAGCGGCGCCGAGCCACCGAACAGACCGACCGCAGGCACTTGCAATGCGGCCGCCATGTTCAGTACCCCGGTATCGTTACCAATATAGGCGCGGCAACGGGCCAGCAGCGCCGCCGTCTGTTCCAGCGGCAAGGCCACCGCATCCGCCGCCGCGCCGCCCTCGGCATGGACGCGCGCGAAAATAGCGTGGGCCAGCGACCGTTCCGCCGGTCCGCCGACGAGGAAGATCGAGCCGGCCCGCCGACCATGCAGCGCCAGCACCAGTTCCGCGAACCGCGCCGCGCCCCACTGTTTCCAGGGTTCGCTACTGCCGATGCCCAGCGCGATCCACGGCGCGGGCCATGCCGCAAACTGTCCAACGACGGCCTGTTCAGCGGCGACATCCACCACCAGCCGCGGCTCCGGTTCGGTACGGGGAATACCCAGCCTATCGAGCAGGGCATCGGCCCGGAGGATGGGATGAGCGTGGCGTAGACTGGAGGGCAACCGTACCGATGTGTTCAGCAGGAGCGATTGCAGGCCGATCCCATAGCCGATCCGCTCCGGTATACCGGCCAGCCGCGCCGCCAGCACATAGCGGGCGCTGCCGTGCAAAAACCACGCGCGCTGATAATGTTGCCGCCGCAGCAAGGCCGCCAGCCGCAGCAGACCGCGCGGGCCGGCGTGGCGACCGACTTCGCGCTCCAGCCACAGAATCCGCTCGACGCAGGGATCGGCGCGCAACAACCGATCGGCCTGGGATCGCGGCTTGGTCAAAATATCCACCCGCCCCCCGGCGGTCGTCGCGGCGATGGCGTGAAGGTGCGGCAAATGCCAAACCATGTCGCCGATGCCGGGCAGCGGCTGTACGATCAGCGTCCTCCCGGAGGGCGCGAGTTTCATGCGAGGCTCCTGGGCGCTTGATGCAGGGATTCGTACAACGCCAGCGTTTCATCCAGCATCCGCCGCAAGGGGAAAACCGGCTCCGGCGGAACCGGCGGCGCGGCGGCCAGCAGTTCACTCACCCGCGCCGTCAGCCGGTCCAGATCGCCGACCGACGTCAAACCGGCGGGATAGATTCGCGCCAAAATCTCGCCGACGCCGCCATGATCATAACCCACCACCGGCGTCCCCAGGCTCAGCGCCTCCAGCACCGTGCGCCCGAACGATTCCGGCTGGGCCGACAGCGACAGCACCAGGGTGGAAACCGCGTAGATCTCACGCATGTCGCTGCGATGGCCGGTGAGCCAAATTACCTCATCCAGTCCCTTTATCCGGACCATGCGCCGGATCTGATCGGCATAGCGTTGGCGACTCGGCTCGACCCCACCAACGATCAAGCCGCGCACCGGCCAGCCACTCGTCCGCAACCGGGCAACCAACTCGATGAAATCCTCGTGGCCCTTGAGCCGGCTCAAACGTCCCGGCAAGGTCAGCACTGGTGCATCCCGTGGTAGCCGCGGATGTCCCCGATACCAGTCCGTGAGCCACGCGGCGGAAGGTTGATAGCCATACGGGAAAGCCGCCGGGTCCACGCCGCGCTGAATGACCTGAATCCGCTCCGCCGGTAGTCCGGGGTAATGGTGTCGCAGATACTGACGCACCGTCTCGGAAACCGCGATCACCCGTTCGCCACGGCTCATAATGGCGCTGTAGCGGGAAGCCGAATACAAGCCATGGACGGTGGTAACGAAGCGCGGTCTGGTCACCGAGTCCATGCCTCGCCAAGCCAGCCAGCCAATCCAGGCTGGCAACCGCGAGCGGGCGTGCAAAATATCGATGCGCTGCTCGGCCAGCCAGCGCCGCAGCGGCCAAACCCAGCGCAGGATCAGCGGCGATTTAGCGCCCAGCGGCCAGGCAAGATGTTCACTGCCTTCGCTCACCAGGTCCGGGACCAGTCGCCCGCCGGCGGAAATCACCACCGACCGATGGCCGCGCCGGACCAGTTCCCGCGCCACCTCCAGCGTACCGCGCTCCACGCCGCCGCTGTTCAGGGCCGGCAGCAATTGCGCCACGCTCAGGCGAACCATCGCTCGGCGATCCAGCGGGCGCAGCGCTCCGCTTCGTTGAAGGTTCCGGGTGGGCGCCGCAACCGCAAGCTCCGTTGCCAGTCCGTGAACAAGGTCACCCAACCGTCGGCGGCCAAGTGATCGAGTCCCCGGCTGATCCGGCTGGAGCGCTGTTGTGCAACCTCCAGCACACCCACTGCGGCTCCAGCGGTCAACGCCTCGTAAACCATCGACACGCTGTCGGCGGTCACCCACGCCTGCCCGGCCCGCGCCAGTTGCGCCGGCAGCCAGTCCGGGTCGGTGGCCGCGACCGGAACCACCGTCAGCCGCGCGTCGGCCATGCTGGACACGCTTTCCAAAAAACTGGGCGGAGTACGACGGGACGTGGTCAGAGTCCATCGCATCGCGGGATCGGCGACGACAATTGCCGCGATACGCTGGCACAGCGTGGCGTCATCCCAGCCGAAATGCGCGGACGGACCACCGATCAGCACCAGTCCCTGGTCAGACTCCAGCGTGGAGGAAGGTTGGATCCGGTTCAGCGCCCCGCGCGTGGCCAGTACGTTCGGGCGAGATGGCGGCGCGTCGTGTTCCGGGATCAGGCAGAGATCAAACAGGCGCAAGGGCAGGCTGGGGCGCATCAATACGATAACCCGCCCCCCGTAAGCGCGGCGGGCGGCCAACAGCGACCAATGGGTGCGATGACCGGCGCCCAGCAGCAAATCCGGGGCCGGCAATCCGTTCCAGACAGTCTGGCGACCCAGCAACAGACTCTTCAGTGCGGCGAAGAGCGGCAACGGGTCCAGCGTGACGACCTCGACCGACCGCAAGCGAATCAGGGCTTCGGCCAATCCCCGGGTCTGGTTGTCATGGCCGGCCTTGCCGTCGCTGAATCGCCAGACAACGAGCGGCATCGCCAAAAATTCCGCCCACGCCCGGAAAGCCGCTCAGTTCACCAGCACGAAATCAGCACCGCAATACGGGCACTTGGCCTTGCCGGTGGCTTCGATGGGTAAATAGACCTTGGGATGGGAATTCCACAGCATCATGCCCGGCAGCGGGCAGGAGACCGGTAGATCGGCGCGGCTGACTTCGTAGGTCTTCTGGGCGTTGGGCACGGCCCTGGCGGAAACGGCGGCGGAAGCGGCGGCCATGGAACGATTCTCCTGTTTTTGTGGCGATCGGGGGCTATCGGCAAACTCAGACCAGCGTCAGCCACTCGGGATAGGTCTCGCGGCGGCCGTGAACCTGGTCGAAATACAGCGCTTGCAGGCGTTGCGTAATCGGGCCACGCCGGCCAGCACCGATAGCGCGGCCATCCACCTCGCGGATCGGCGTCACCTCGGCGGCGGTGCCGGTGAAGAACGCTTCGTCGGCGATGTAGACCTCGTCACGGGTAATGCGCTTTTCCTTGACCGGAATCCCCAAGTCGGCGGCAAAACGAATGATGGTATCGCGGGTAATGCCTTCCAGCGCCGAGGTCAGGTCCGGCGTGTAGATCACCTCGTCGCGGACGATGAAGATGTTTTCGCCGCTGCCCTCGGAGACATAACCCTCGGTATCCAACAGCAGCGCCTCGTCGTAGCCGTCGCGCAGGGCATCGGATAGCGCCAGCATGGAATTCATGTAATTGCCGTTGGCCTTGGCCTTGCACATGGTGACGTTGACATGATGCCGGCTAAACGAAGAAGTGCGGATACGGATGCCGCGCTCCAGGTTCTCCGCGCCCAGATAGGCGCCCCATTCCCAAGCGGCGACAATGATGTGGACTTTCAGGTTATCGGCGCGCAATCCCATGCCTTCGGAACCGTAGAAACACATCGGCCGGAGGTAGGCGCTGGCCAGATTGTTGGCGCTGACCGCCCGCCGGCAGGCTTCGTTGATCTCGTCCTTGCCGTAAGGCATCGGCATGCCGACGATGTGCGCCGAGCGGAACAGCCGGTCGGTATGGGCCTGAAGCCGGAAAATCGCGGTGCCCCGGTCGGTGGCGTAGGCGCGAACGCCTTCGAACACCCCCATGCCATAGTGCAAGGTGTGGGTCAGGACATGGGTGTTGGCTTCGCGCCAAGGCACCAGCTCGCCGTCGTACCAGATCAGACCATCACGGTCGGCCATCGACATAATCAGAATCTCCTCGCTGTGTATTTCAATCCTTGCTCTTTTGGACAGGCCATCAATCGCCTTCCATCAGCCGCCGCCAGACGCGGGTCACGCCCTCGCGTTCATCCCGCGTCTCATCCACCGGAATCTGGGCCGGCTGCTCTTGCAGCTTGAGCCGATGGATGCGCCGGCGCAGCCCTCGATAGGCGTTGCGCAACCGGGCGGCATCGGCGATGGACAGGACGCCGAACCGCTCCAGCCCGTCGAGTTGCCGGATATTGTCGGGATAGATCAGCAAATCCGGATAACGGTGCGCGTTCGCCAGAATTTCATATTGCACCATAAATTCAATATCGGCGATACCACCCCTGCCCTGCTTGAGGTCGAAGACCGCGGCGGTGCTGGCGTCCAGTTCGGCGCGCATCCGCTCGCGCATGTCGCGGACCTCCTGGCGCAGCACGACGGGATCGCGTTCGCGCCCCAGCACATCCCGGCGAATGGCCCGGAACCGCTCGGCCAACACCGCCGGCCCCGCCACCACCCGCGCCCGCGCCAGCGCCTGATGCTCCCAAGTCCAGGCCTGATGGTGTTGATATTCGGCGAAGGCATCGAAGGAACTGACCAGCAGGCCGGCGCGGCCGCTGGGCCGCAGCCGCGTGTCCACTTCGTACAGGTCGCCGGCCCCGGTGCGGGTGGTCAACCAGTAGATAATGCGTTGCACCAGCCTGGCGAAAAAGGTGGCGTTGTCAATCTGGCGCGGCCCAGCGGTCAGTTGCCGGTCGCCCGTGCTGTCATGCAGAAACACCAGGTCCAGGTCGGAGCCGTAGTTGAGTTCGATGCCGCCCAGCTTGCCATAGGCGACAATGGCAAACCCGGCGTCCCGCTCCACGCCATCCACCACGCAGCGGGGCTGGCCAAACCTCGGCAGCAGATCGGCCCAAGCCAGCTCTAGCACCTGGCGCAACAAGGTTTCGGCGATCCCGGTCAGATGGTCGCTGACGATCATCAACGGCATGGCACCGCTGACATCGGCGGCGGCGACCCGCAGCACCTGCGTCTGCTTGAAATAGCGCAGGGCGTTCAGTCGTTCCTCGAGATCGTCGGCCGGCGCCCGCGCCAGTTGCAACTCCAGCTCCGCCGCCAGTTGCCGGCGATCCAGCGGCGCGTACAGCGTGGCTGGATTGAGCAGATCGTCCAGCAGCAAGGGATAACGGGCCAAGTGCGCGCTGATCCAGCCGCTGGCGGCGCACAGCTTGACCAGATGCGTCAGGGTATGCGGATGGTCGGCCAGCAGCGCCAGATACACCGAGCGGCGGGCGACGGCTTCCAGCAGATTCAGCACGCGCTCCAGGGTTACGGTCGGCTGCGGCGTGGCGACGACTGCCCGCAACACCGGCGGCAGCAGCGCGTCCAGCCGCTCGCGCCCGCGCAGGCTCATCGTTCGGTAACTAAAGCCGTTCTGCAGCGCCCGCAGCCGGTTCCAGGCCAGCGCCGGCTCCTCGAAACCGTGCTCGGTCAGCACCCGCAGCGCGGCCTCCTCGCCCGGCTCGCCCGGCCACAGCGCCGCCAGCGCATTGTCGCCCGCGTCGCGGTCGGGCGTCGCCGTCGGCCCGCCGAACACTTGGGCGAACTGCTGGCTCACGGCTTCGACATGGCGGGCCAGTTCCAAGGTAAACGCGCCCCAACCGGGTTGGCCCATGGCAAAGGCCAGCCGCAGTTTCGCCAACTCATCCTCGGGGAGATTATGGGTCTGCTGATCGGCCCAGGCTTGCAGCCGGTTCTCGACCCGGCGCAGGAAGTCATACGCCTGTTTGAGGCTGGCGACCGCCGCTTCCGGCAAACGGCCGCTGGCGGCCAGATGATCCAGCACCCGCAGGATGCCGCGCTCGCGCAGCGCCGGATCGCGCCCGCCGTAGATGAGCTGAAACGCCTGGCCGATGAATTCGATCTCGCGGATGCCGCCTGGCCCCAGCTTGATGTTGCGCCGCAGACCCTTGCGCTCCATTTCCTGGGCGATCATCGCCTTCATGCCGCGCAGCGCCTCGAAGGCGCCGTAATCCAGATAGCGCCGGTAAACGAACGGCCGCAGCCCGTCCAGCAGCCGTTCCCCGGCCGCCCGGTCGCCAGCGATGACCCGCGCCTTGATCATCGCGTAGCGTTCCCAGTCGCGGCCATGGTTCTGGTAGTAATCCTCGAACGCGGCGAACGAGATCGCCAGCGGCCCGGAATCGCCGAACGGCCGCAGGCGCATGTCCACCCGAAACACGAAACCCTCGGCGGTCGGTTCGGCCAGCGTCTTGATCAAGCGCTGGCCCAGCCGGCGGAAAAACTCCTCGTTGCTAATGGCGCGCGCACCGTCGGTCTGGCCCTGCCGGGGATAGGTGAAGATCAGGTCGATATCCGAGGAGAAGTTGAGTTCGCGTCCACCGAGCTTGCCCATGCCCAGCACCACCAGCCGTTGCGGTTGGCCCTCGGCATCGCGCGATTCGCCGAAGCGCCGGGATTGCCAGCCGTGCAACCGCTCCAGCGCCGCGCCAACCAGGCTTTCCGCCAGGTCCGTCAGATCGCCCAGCGTCTCTTCCAGCCTGGCCAGCCCGGCCAGATCGCGCCAGGCGATACGGACCATCTCCCGGCGGCGGAAGCGGCGCAGCGCGATGCCGAGCCGATCCTCGTCCGCAGCCTCCGCCAACGCCCGCGCCAACCGGATCGGGTAATGGTCCGGTGGGTAACGGTGCGTCAGATCGCCGCTGGCCAGCAAATCGGCCAGCAACGCCGGTTCGCGGATGCAGGCGCGCGCAACGAACTCGCTGCCGGCCCAGACCGTGACCAGGGACTCCAGCGCCGCGCCGCCGGGAGGACTTGCACCCGCCGTTCGCGCGGCGGTCTCGAAGGCTTCCCAGTGCCGGGCCACCTCGCGGCGCAGTGGCTCGGGCAGACGATCCAGGCACTCGGCGAATTCGGTCATGACCTTTCACCCTGGCCGTGGCGGCGATTACCGTTGCGCCGGTTCCTTGGCGCCATCGTCCGCGCCGTTGGCATCGTCTGTTCCCGCCATGCCTCCCAGCGGAATTTCCTGACCGTTTACCAAAAGTTTGCCGTTTTCGAAGCGCGCGCTGGACTGGTACTGATCGCCTTCAAGCCGGATAAAGCCGGCCGCCATCAAACCTTGGAGTTGCTGTACGGTCTGCTGTTGCGCCATGGCTTGAATGGCCTGTTCGTTCACTGGTGTGCCCTGCTCGTTGGCCTTAGCCCGCAGCTCTTCCCGAGTCGTCTCGGTCAGCAGCGTTTCGACCAGCGTTTTGGATGCCGTAACATCCGCCGCGCCTTTTTCCAGCGCGCCCAGCAAGCCGGACGGATCGAGCAACAGATTGATCTCGCCGAAATCCTGGAAATTCAGCACCAGTTTGCCCTGCCAGTCGCCTTGGGCCAGCTTGGCCTGGGAATCGAGCGTAAACTCCGGCTTGCCGCGCAGCAGGGTCTTGAACAGCTTCATCAACTCGCCCAGTGCTTGCGGATCGTCGGGCTGGCCGGCCAGCTTCTGCTGCCACTGCTGCAATTGCGCCACGGTGGCGCCGTCCAGATTGCGCAGCGCCAGCTTCAGGCTGCCGGAGCCGCTCCGCTGGTCCACGGTCACCTTGTCGGCCTTGACCACGACTTCGCCGGCCACCTGTTGCGCGCCTTGCGGGTTGAGCGCGCCGGTGACGCTCAGGTTGGTCGCGACGAACGGGGCGCCGGTGCTTTGATCCTGGGCGCGCAACTCGCCAATCCTGACGCTGGAGTCGCCGAACAGCAGATCAAAGGCGCCCTTGCGCTGGTTCACATTCAGGCTGAGGTCGCCGAGCTTGACCTGGCCGCCGCCGGTGGCCGGCTGACCTTCGCTGGCGGCGGGCTTGCCGGTCAGATCCAGGCTGGCGACGGTCAGTTTGCCCTGCACGGCGGCCCCGTGCGGCGCGACCTGGAACTGGCCTTGCAGACCCGAGAACACGAGGCTTTGCAACTCCTCGACGTTGCTCAGAGTCAGCGGCGGCATGGTGATCTGGGTGTCGCTGGCACCGTCGAACGCGACTCGCGAAATCGCCACCAAGGGTTCCTGGTTGCCGTACCACTTGGCCAGCTCGCGAGTCCAGGCGCTGCTTTCGGGATCCAGGGTGGCGCGGATGACCGCCCCGCCCCATTGCATCGGCACGCCCGACGCGCCCCAGCCCGCCAGGGGCAGTGGGCCGTGGTAGATGTCCTGCCGGATCGAGAAAGATGGATCGGCTTCTTTCGCTTCGCCGCCTTCCGGCAGCGTGAACTGGACGCGGGTGACCGACTGCGACGAGAGTAACCCGCGCTCGTAACGAAGCGTGGTGAGCTTGACATTGGGGTTCTTCACGCTCTCCGCCAGCGACTCCTGATACCAGCGCTCCGCCTGCATTCCCAACCAGTACGACGCGCCGACGAAACCCGCCGCCGCCAGCACCAGGATAACCACGATCACACCGACCAGCTTTTTCATGCTATTTGTCTCCGATGGTTCCGATAGGCGGCATTATTCCATAAACCCGCCACAAAAAAGCCCCGCCGAAGCGGGGCTTGTTCAAGCAGTGGGTGGGTCACTCAAGCGCCGGTCGGTCAGTCGTCCCCGGCAAGCCGGTTTAACTGGCCGGGGATCTGGGTCCAGGTGCTCAGGTTGGTGGTGTACCAAATGGAGCCGTTGCCCGCCAGGCCGGCCAAATCGGCGTGGCCATCGCCGTTGAGGTCGCCGACCCGCAGTTGGGCCAGGCCGCCGGGGACTTGGGTCCAGGTGCTCAG
>JBATNZ010000106.1:0-1623 GCA_049290615.1 Candidatus Contendibacter sp. | reverse complement strand
TCAAGACCGATCTATCGCCGGAACGCCGCAAGGCGCTATTGCTCTGGCTCAATGGCAGTTTATCGTTGCTGGCCTTTTTCGGGCGGCGGGTTGCTACCCGTAGCGCCTGGATGCAAGTCAAGAAACCAGCCTGGGCCACGATGCCGGTGTTGGATGTGCGCGTTCTGAACGACGCACAGGTTTCGAGTTTGGCCGCTGCGTATGACGCGCTGTGCGACCGGGAGCTGCTGGCGCTGGCCAAACTGAACGTGGATCCGGTCCGGCGGGCGATGGACGAAGCGTTGAGCGTGGCGCTGGGCTTGCCGGATTTGTCGCCGCTGCGGGAGATGCTGGCGCGGGAACCAGGGTTGATGGGGAAATCGGCGGTCGGTCAGCCCACGGGCAAGCAGGCGGCTTTGTTGGACAGTCCAGAGAAAGAAGACGGTGATCAGGGCGAGTTGTTTTAGCCCACGCTGCTAGAATGGCAATAGGATTGATGGTGGTCTATAATGCGCATATTGAATCCCTATCAGGCACCCGATCATGCGCACTGCCGTCGCGACTTCCAAGAAAGCCACCAACATCACCCTTTCCGCCGACGTATTGACCGAGGCCAAGGCGCTCGGCATCAATATTTCGCAGGCCTGCGACCAGTTCCTGCGCGATTTGGTCCGCCGCGAGCAGGAACGGCGCTGGCAACGGGAAAACACCGAATTCATCGCCGCTTACAACCGCACCGTAGCGGATGAGGGTCTGCCGCTCGAAGACTGGCGGAGTTTCTGAGATGGCGCGTTACGACGTCTTCCGCAATAGCGGCCCTCACGCCGAAACCGTGCCCTATCTGCTGGATGTACAAAGCGACCTGTTGCAGGGTCTCGATACCCGCGTGGTGGCACCGTTGCGCCGCCGGGATCGCTTCCCTTCCAGCCAGATTCCCGACCGCCTGATGCCAGCTTTCGATATCGAGGGGATTGCCTGCCTGATGGAAACGCCCAAGCTGGCCGCCGTACCCACGCGCTTCTTGAAAGCGCCCGTGGCTTCGCTGGCCGACCATCAGATCGCTATCACCGGCGCTCTGGATTTTCTGTTTCATGGTTATTAACTGGAAGCGTGCGGGCTTGACGGCTAACCATCACCGATAGCCGATAATCCGCACCTCGCTGTTCCAATCGCCGAAGAACGGCTCGCCCTCGGTTTGCAGGATCAGTTCCCGGTTTTTCGGCATCGGCAGCCAGACGTTGTCGGAATTGTAGCCCCAACTCTGCTGCGGCTGGCCCACTGCGTACAGATAGAACGCCGCCTCCCGGTCGCCATCCAGCCGCGTCGCGATCCGGAACCGGTGCGGACCGCCCTTGACATAACCGGTCGCCACCTGCGCGTACACCAGGATTTCCCGCGCCGTGTTCGGAATCGCAGCCGGAATCGGCCGCGCCGCCCGCTCGCCGTTGCCGCCGGGTAGTTCGCCCAAGGCCACGTCAACCGGCCGATAAGCCGCGTTCGACCCACCGCGACCGGCGGTTGCAACGTCTCGCCGCGCTTCCGGCGGCGGCGCTTCCACCTTGCGCCGCAGGCCCGCCACAGCCGCCTTCGTCGCCTTGAGTTCCCGCTGAATGTCGGCCAGCGCTTTTTCATCGACCATCGCCC
>JBATNZ010000105.1:0-21952 GCA_049290615.1 Candidatus Contendibacter sp. | reverse complement strand
GGTGGCCGCCTGGGAACAGGCGCGCAATGCCGACCCCAGGCCAGTCAATTGGCGATTCACTACCCCCGATGCCCGCATCAAACTCAAGCGCCTCTATCCATCAATTGAGAACGGTTGAACCACTAGTTGTAGTGGACTGCAATCGAAATGGGCTGGGACTGCAATCAGCGCAGTTTTAGGACCTGATTAAATGCCACTATCGGTACCTCCAAGACCACATTACTTGCCACTGAGATGGATGGCGGCAAAGGCTTCCGACTTGTACTGCTTTCTTTTTCTCATG
This sequence comes from Candidatus Contendibacter sp., assembly GCA_049290615.1. GTDB lineage: Bacteria > Pseudomonadota > Gammaproteobacteria > Competibacterales > Competibacteraceae > Contendibacter. The sequence continues at coordinate 21,669 of JBATNZ010000105.1, read as the reverse complement.
GCTGGCCCCGCGTGAGCTTTTCGCGGGTGTTTTGGATGCCTTCCTCGATCCCGATTTCACCTCGGGCGGCACGTTCCATGTCTGCAACCACGTCTGACGGTACTTCAAGCCCTTCGAGCCGCTGTTGGGCAACGGCATTCTCAACAGCCTTCAGATTTCGGCGGATTTCTGGATCATCCTCAATCGGCTTACACCCTTCCAGGTCGTATTCATCAAACACGGTTTCGGCAACGGCATAGGGCGGGCCATTGTACCAACTCGGGTCTTCGGGGTACTCAAGCGGAATGGCAATCACCGTGCGCGTGCCAAGGTCGGTGGAGCGCCACCGCCGCCCGCCGCATTCAAACTCAAGTCCGATTTCAAAATCCGTGTGTTGCATCGTTACTCAATGGCTTCTGTGCTCATGTCCGTCATAGCCTCTGATCGTCTCTTACGGAGCGTGGTTGCCGTGCCCTGAAGAGTCAAGTTTCTGTGGCGCAAGGCGGTAGCCCATCGCGTGCATAATCGCATTCACACGCGCAAATTCCGGGTTGCCCTCTTCGGAAAGGGCCTTTTGCAACCCCTTCCGGCTCATACCCGCCGCTTCTGCAATCCGGCTCACGCCCTTAACACGGCTGACAATCCGTAAAGACGACAACAGCGCGGCTGTATCTCCTGACTGGGCATATTCATCGAAGAGGATCGCCAGGTAGTCGTCCACCTCTTCCGGGTGGTCCCGGAGATAGCCCTCTTCAAGATCGCCGAAGGTTCTATAGTTCCTCATGGCCTAAATACTCCTTCCAATAGATTTTCGCCTGCTCAATGTCCCGGCTCTGGCTGGACTTGTCGCCGCCACATAAGAGCACGACAACCGTACCGCCCTGCTCCCCAAAATAAGTCCGGTATCCAGGGCCGAAAAACATCCGTAACTCGCTCACCCCGTCCCCGACGGGCGCGCAATCCCCCAAATTGCCCTGCCCCAGTCGGGACAGCCGCGCCAGAATGCGCTTGCGGCCCGCCACATCCCGAAGCCCATAGAGCCATTCCTTGAACGGTTCTTTTCCGGTCTCATCGGCATAGATGAGAACCTGCCTTGGTTTTGTTTCTTCCGACACGTCCTTGATTTCCTAAATTATTGTATCAGATGCGTACCATAGTACGCAATCAATTTGAATGCAAGTCTCTTCATTGGGCGGTTCTGAAGTTGCCCCAAAGCTCCTTTGGTGACATTTCTAATTTGCTACTACACCCCTCTATGGACAAAATGCTTCATTCTGTCATATGTTGGCGGGGCGACCCCTCGCAACCCCTTGAATTGTGAGGGGCTGGAAAACCCCGATTTGAGACAAAACGGTGGATGACCACAAACACCTCATCAGCCTTGAAGTGGAACGGCTGCTCGCGGCTCACCACTTCACCTCTCTTCCAAGGTGGGGAAAGCCTGGTGAGGGTTGCGCGTAAATGGCACCAAAGGCCAATCACCACGCCCGCGCCCAGCGCCGGAGCAGGGAATGCCGTTCCACCAGCGGCGGATACTTCCCGATCACCCGCTGGAACCACGGTAGTAGCCCATCCCACTGTTCGGGATTGCCGGGCGGATACAGCGTCCAGCCCAGGCGGCCAACGGTGGGAATCGTCGGGTTCAAGCAGACCCCCCGGATGGCGGTATCGGCGTCGTGCATCGCGATCAATTCAACCCCAACGCTTTCATCGCCGCCATCATCGGGTCAGAGAAGAACACCGGGTCAACCCGTTCCACGATGTCGCCAGACACTTCGAGAAAGTTCCGCTTGTTCTCCAGCGGCACTAACGCCCGGCGTGCCCCGTTGTCCATACTGACTTGCAGCGGCTCGACCAGCGAGCGAACGGCTTTGAGGTTGCCCTGAATGCTCAAGTCGCCCAGGATCACCAGCCCGGCCAACACCGATTGCCGCTTGATGGCCGAATAGACCGCAACGACCAGGGCAACGCCCGCTTCACAGGGCACATGGTTGCTGAGCAGATCGATGGCTTCGACGTGGAAATCGGTCGTGGCGAACGGTTGGCCGATGCCCATCTTCACCTTCTGGCTTTGCAGGTAGGCAAAAGCCCGCTGGAGCGATTCCTTCATGGCCCCCTCCACCCCACCCGCGATCTTGAGCTTGCCGGTGCCAGGGGAACAACCAACCTCAAGGCGGTAGAGACCCACTTTGCCTTGGTCATCGACCGAGGCGGTGTACAAGGAGCCGGGGGCGAGCGGGTCCGCGGCGATCATGTCCCGGCCACCCTGTTCCGGCACGCCGACAAATCGCTCCTCACGAGTCTCGTTGTCGATGAAGGAGAACGAGGTCTGGTGGTACTCGAACGACCCCATCTTCTTGAGTTGTTCCTTCACTCGGCGACGGCCTTCCAGCGCCAGTTCCAGCAGTTCGCCCAACTCGTCCTTGGTGATTTCGCCGTGCGGATAGATCAACTTGACCAGCCCCGCCACCGATTTGCGAACCGCCTTTACGTCACGCGCATTCAGGTGTGAACCGAGCGAAAAGTGGCGGTCGATGATCTCGGTGAAGTTATGCTTGCGCAGCTCGCGCAACGCCTCGGCCAAGTAGTCCACGACGAAGCCGTAATGGTCCGTGAAAAACTCCACCCGCATCTTCGGGATTTCCCAGCCGGGAATGTAGAAGTGGATGCGGTCGAGGAAGGCCATGTCTTCCCGAATCACGTCGGGCATCGGCACGAACAGGTGGGAGGAGCGAACCATGACCTCGACCGGCTGGTTGGTGTTGCCGAACAGCGCAATCGATGCCATGCCCGACAGCGCATCCTTGCCACGGGCGAACGTGCCGGACTCGCAGTAGGTCTTGAGCGTAGTCACGACCTCTTTCGGCATCTTTTGCAGGTCGGCGACTTCATCGAAGGCCACCGCATCCCAGAGGCCCACCAGTCCCATCTTGTTGCTGGCGATGTTGTAGAACAGGTTGGCCACGGTCGTCGGGCCGGTGAGCAGGATCGTGTACGGCGAAAGTTCCTGATAGCCGTAGCTCTTGCCCGTTCCACGGGGGCCAAGTTCGACCAGGTTGTAGTTGTGCTCACACAGCGCCAGCAGGCGAACGAGAAAGAGCAACTTGACCCGTCGCTCGAAATGCGCGGGTTCCATGCCGATGGTGCGCAGCAGCAGATCGATCCATTCGTCGGTGGTGAACTCACTGCGACACGCCCGGTATTCTTCGAGGTCGAAGGTGGCCAACTGAATCGGCTTCAGGCTGTCAATCCAGAACGGACTGCGTTTCCCCTTTTGCTCTTCGTCGAACTGGTGGCGCAGATCGATTTGCGCCCAGATGCCGCCCATCAACAAGCGGTCGTAATCCCGCATGAAGTGTTCGGGGATGTGAACGTGCTTGTGGCCGAAGTTCTTCAGTTCCGCCCAGTATTTGTCGTCGTCGGAAACGTATCGGACCTGCACTTTGTCGATGAGGGTGTGCTTCCCCTTGTCCTTGAGCAGCGACTGGGCTTTGTTCGCCTCGTCGGGTCGGACGAAGTTCGCGGACAAGGTGTTGTTGACCACCTTCAGCCCGGCGGTGATGGCCACCGGATCATCGGTGGCGCAGTATTTCCCCAGCAGGTACTCCAGGACGAAAACCGGGACGTTGGCTCCCACCTTCACCTTGCGCACCAAGTCCTTACGGACCACCTTGCCCGCAAACACGGAGGCCGCTTTTCGGTCCAATTCAGGCATGACTTGTCCTCACAGCGAAATAGCGACATCCACGGTCAGGGGAGCCGCCAGTTCGAGCCCCGTGGTGGCGTCGAGCAGGTAGACGCCCACTGTCTTCTGGGCTATTTCCTCGGTCAGCATCAGGGTGACGGTATTCGGTTCGATACGTTTGTGGTCATTTTCGGCCACCTTCAGCGTCAATTCACCGGTCGCATCCTCGAAGCCGTAGGAGGCGCTGACGGGCAGGGACACGCACTTCTTGTTGGCTCGCAGTTCGATCCGCACCTTGGGCGGTTCAAATCCAAACAGACTCGACTGGCTTTGGTTTGCAGCGATTTGCACCGAGAAGAACCTTGTGGTCAGTTTGGTCGTGCCGGGCGTCAGCGTCCATTGGATCGCGCCGGAAACAGGGAGCTTACGCCCCCCGCTCGCCGTGGTGGAATGCAATACGACCACCGGCACGATCAGTTCTTGCGGGGACAAGCCGCCGTGGAAATAGGCTCGCCCGCCCCCCTTGGACTTGAAGACGGCGAAGGTCCACGGGGTTGCCATGTCGAATTCGCTGTCTACCCCCAGCGAGGCCAGCGAGGTTCGCAGATACGACGGCTCCGAGGTGCCGCCGACGCCCACCCACACCCGCCGATGCAGGTCTTCCACTTGGCCACCGGGATTTTCGATCTTCATGTCCTCTCCGATCTCGTCGGCAAACAAGTGTCCGTGATCGGCCACCAGCACGATGGTCTTGATGCCATGATCCGCCAGTATCCGCACACCACGCCGCAACTGGCTCAGCACGCCGTCGATTTGCAACCGGGCTTGCGACAGGTTGTCGGCCTCGCCCAGTTCATCAATCTCCTGCGAAGTAATCAGGATCAACTGGGCGTTCTGGATGCCGTCCTTGACCTTCTTGCCGGGCTTGGGGAGCAGGTCGTCCAGTTTGGCATCAAAGACCGGCACCCCGGCATGTTCCTTCAGGAACGCTACTCGATCCTTGCGATCCTTGATGACCTTGCCGCCAATCTCCAGCGCCAGCTTGCCGCCTCCCACGCTCACGACCTTGGCCGACTCGTGAGCCTTTGGGAGCAAAGCCGCCATACCGATCTCGGTGATCGTGGGCATCGTGCCGATAGCCGAATGAATCTCCAGCTTGAAATCATCGGCGAGCAACCGGCACAACTCACGAGCCATCTCAAATCGCAGGGCATCCACCCAGACGTAGGCGACTTTGCCCTCGCCCAGCAGCGGCTTCACCTGCTTCTCGAAAATATCCCGCTGCCGCAGCAACCCCTTGATCGGATGCTTGGCCTTCTGGAAGTGGGTGATGAAGTGCCTGGCCAGTTCCGAGCCCACTTCGGTGTAGCGTTGCTCGGCCTTGATGATGAGCTTTTCCAGCCCGTGATGATCGTGGCTGGCGGCGAACTCGAAGTTGTACTTGCGGCTCTCCATGTGCCGGTGGTGGGTATCGAGCAGGCACCACGGCTCGTCGTCATCGGCATACGCTTTGACGAGGGCCGGAATCGTGGTCGGCGCTTTCTTCAAGGCCTCGCCCACTCGGTCGGCTTCGAGCAAAACCTCGGCGGCGGATGAGATCAGCGCCCATCGGGCTTGAATCGCTGGAATCACGTCGGCCCAGAAGCGGGAGAGCCGATGGTTAGCGAGTTGCAGCAACTCCGGGGTGGCCTTTTTCAGAAGCTCGCCTTCGACATGCACCAGCAAGACCTGCTCAACGCACAGGAAAGTTTCGTTCTCCTTCAGCGGTTCCACGAGCAAGTCAAGCTGGCCGAGGGCAAGTTCCTGTTCGACCTGGTTGGCCACGGTCACGTAGCTGCCCCGCACATCTCGGTCATTGCGCCAGGTTCGGGCCAAGCGCACACAGGCATCGATGCCGCCCGTACTGTGGGCTACGGGAACCGACGAAAGGGACGATGGCGCCTGCTGCTTCAGAGCGGCGAACAGGTCGGTCAACAGAACATGCCGCCCCAGCTTCACCCGCCAGTCCGACAGGGCTTCGGTGGGGGAAAGTTCGATATCGAAGCTGACTTGCAGTAGGTGCCGCAGTTCCTTCTGGGATTCCTTCTTGCCGACCTCTTCATCGTGCTGGTCGCTGTGCAGAAACGCCAAGGCGACTTCTTGCGGGTTGGCGGTGCCGAAAATCAGCTTCACCACGCCGGTGGAAATATCGATGCCTTGTTCGGCCAGCGCATTGAGATCGGCCAGCGACAGTTTGCCCGCCTCCACTTGTCGTTCGATTTCAGCCACCTGATCCTCGCCCAAAATCGGCTTGAGCGCATTGCGGGCCACGACCGACAGGCGGGTGTTGCAGGCGGGGGGTTGCTGCCGGGGCTGTATGACGACCCCGGCACAATCGAGTTCGATCAGGGCACTGTGGGTCTTTTCCCGCTCGACCGGGACATACACCACCAGCCGGGGCGGTTGGTTGTCGTTGAGTAGGGGATCGATTTCTTTGCGCAACTGGAGAAAGCTGCCGTCGTAGCGGGCCACGGTGGTGTTGGGCAGAGTGAGTTCCGCTGCCGCCGCCCCGTAGGCGTGCTCCGGGTCGTACCAGACGACGAGCCCCTTGTCATCGACCTGTTTGGCGATCAGTTGAGCAAGATGTTCGCTGATAACGCCACCGGCGGGGTTAGTCATGCTGTTTCCTTATTCAGTCGCCAATCTTTTCCTGTTGCCAAATCCCGCTCAATGGCCTCCGCGATCAGTGGCGCGATGCGTCGAAGACCCTCCAAGGTCAGTTGATGACTCCTGTAGAGGTTGAACCATTGTTCGCGGTAGCGGATCATCACTTCGTGATCCTGTAAACCAAGACGCTTTAACGTGAATGCCGCAATCTCCCGAAAATCCTCCGGTATCCTGTCGGTGGGCAGAAGCTGAAGCGAAGGCAGAGTCATCTCGAACCATCCAGGTTGAACGAGAAAGGGATCGAGAACTTCGGCATCCAGCTTTTTCTGGTTAATCCATGAGTCGATGTATCTGAAGTTTTTCCATTCATATGCGAGGTTGTCTTGTCCCGTCTTCCTGAGCGTCGCAATCGGGATGAAATGATCGATCTGTCCCCGCATGATGAACATTGCACACCAGCCGCACATTTCATTGAAGGCACGGCGCAGGTCCGGTTCAAACGCCGTCCAGTAGTCCTGGGGCCGCCCGTAGTTTGGATGTTCCGCAAGCCATTTTCTGCCGAGAATCCGGCATTGCAGGTCAAAGGTGGGCGGCTCATCTTGCGGCGTGAAGGGAATCACGGCTTGGCCCCGACAATCCAGCGTGGCCAAAACGGATCGAGACTGGGAAGCAGTCGGCGCAATTGATCGGTGATTTCATCCCGGGTCGATAGCCCTGGCGGTAATTGCGGCGTGTCGCGGCGCATATAAGCCTCGGCGGCCTCAATGACGCGCTCGGCTTCCCGGGAGCGGGCTTGTTCAAGCCCAAAGACATCCGAGGTCAGCCAGCCCACCACATCCCCATGCATCGCCCAAGGCAGGGGATCGAAGCGCACCTGCTTGTCATCATGGAGATTGAAACAAAAGAGTCGATCCTGGTTTTCATCAAAGTACGGTTCTACCGATGCGAGCACCAGCGGGGAATGCGTCGCTGCGTGGACTTGTACCGACAGGTTGTCTTGCAACTGGTCCGCGACCTTCAAGAGGGCTGGCAGAATGGTGCGCTGCCACCGGGGATGGAGATGGGCTTCGATTTCGTCCACCATGAGGATCATGCGATCCGTCGCCGGTTCTTTGCGCAACTCGGATGCTTGTCGATGCTCGATCCACGCCCAGACCATCAGATAAGCGAAGCTGACGATTCGTTTCACGCCTGCCGACCACTGAGGATAGGGCACCACACCATAGGGCATCCGCAGGGTCGGGAACTTGCGGCTGTCATCGACGAATACCTTGCGGGGTTCTTCGCACTGAAGCGGCTCCAGCGGGTGCGACAGCAGGGTGATGGTCTCCTCCAAATATCTGAACGGACTCCTGATGGGGTCGCTTGAGCGTTGGTAATACCACTCGACCCAATCGGCAATCAGGCCATTGCACAGGACACGTTCGCCTTCCTTCAATCCGTTGGCGATATTTTCTGAATTGAATTGGTAAGCCTTGGGCTGCTCATCGCCCTCTTTCCTGCCGGTTTCCGGGTCGCGCCAGTAATTGCGCGCCGGGTCCCAGACTGCGAAGCTGCCATCCACCGCCGCATAGATCACCAGCCCCGGTTTGAATGGGCGCCCTTTTGGCCTGGTCCAGGTTTGTGAGTGAAAATCGAAAGTCGCCGTTTTCGGGCCTTTGTCTTTAGTCCTTGGCTGGCGGGCGGTGCCTTGTATTTCGTAGGTGATGGATGGCGCGCCCTTCTTGCTGTCAACATCCGGGAGCGCGGTGCGCCCGCCGGGCCAAGTGCTCGTCAGCGACCAGAAGCAGACATCCAGGAGAAACGATTTCCCTAAGCCGTTGTCGCCAGTGATGACATTCAACCGATCACCAAAGGTCGCCGACAAATCACCGACTGGGCCGATACCACGCAAATTGAGGGATTTCAGCATTTAACCAGTCCTTTCTCGTGCAACTGCTGGCCGATGGAAGACCATTCGTATTTTCCTGCGAGCATTTCTGCCCAGTAGTTTTTGGCTTCTTTCCACGGGACCAGTTCGTGGAGCGGGGCGATGTTGAGGACGACGCCATCGTTGAGGTCGGGTTCGAGATGCAGGTTCGCCACCCGCCGCAACTTGTCTTCAAAGTCCAGCAGTTCAGAAAGGAAGTCTTCCTGCCGTTCGGCTTCTTTGGCCAACCGCTTGGCTTCCTTGCCGGAGTCGCCCGCTGCGGTCTTCTGGCTGCGGAGCGTTTCGAGGCGGCTGGTTTCCAAGCGAATCTTCGGCTCGACGTAGTTCACCAGCGCCTTGAACAGCAGGTCTTTATCGAGCCGGTGGTAGTACAACCAGAGGGCGTAATTTTTCTTCGAGGATTGGAGCAGCCAGTAGATCGGGGCTTTGCGGCGGCTCTTGGAGTAGCGGGAAATGTGGTCGTCCCAGAAGCCACCTTTGCCGGGTTTGCGAAAATGGTTGCGGAGGGCGTCGGCAGAAGGTGGTAGGCAGTAGGCAGAGAGCAGCTCCATGACCTCGATCACCCGGCGCACAATGTCATCAGAGTGGTCAGGGTCATCGACGAGGATACCGTTCTCAACAATGTCCAGCGGATAGTCGGCGGGCGATTGCTTCAGCGGCAAACCGTCGTCGCCTTGCAGCATTCCCGGCGAGCAGACCAGCAGCGGGTCGAACGGATCAGGTAACGGCGGCGCGGGACGTTCGCTAGTAGCGTAGCGGACGTCCCAGCGGCCATAAATGCAGCCGACGGCGTGGCTTAGGTGGTTCCTGGTTCGTTGTTCTGGGTTATTGGTGGTAGCGGGCTGTTCGTCTGACGTTTCTTCAAAGTCACTATCCTGAACGCCGTTGCTTGATTCGCCGTATGCTGCTTGTACCGCCGCCCGTTCTTTGTCTGTGATGCCATAGAGATCGAACGCCACTTCATCAATTTGCGCTTGTAAGTCGTCTAGGTTTACCGGGGGAATGTCAAAATAAGGCGATGTGAATAGGTGGTTCAGCTCATTGAGTTGTTCAGGGAACCGTTTTCTTTCTACAGCTTGACAAGAAAGTGTGCCTATATTTCCGACTACATCATTAGGATATGGCAAGTTTTGTAGAACACCCACAACAAATTCTGGGAAGCCAAATCTTCCAAGCAGAATTTTGAAAATGAAATCGAATAGTTTTGAAGATGTTAGGCCAAGAATTGTAAATAACTTGTCCCTGGGAGCTAGGATAGCGTAACCACGAACCGAGAAGATGCTGCTGCAAGGTAGAGATTGTGGTGAAAAAGCGGAAGCTCGCAGCGGCCACGTCAGCCCCGGACGGAAGTAGAAATCTGAATTGCGAATCACGCTACTTTCAAAAACCTTCATCTCCTCCCCGTCATGTTCCCAGTTCACCACCAGATGTAGGTCGGCATAGAAGGGGCTGTATTCACCGCCCTTGGCGAAGGGAACCCAGCGTTTGCCTTCAAAAGTTCTCTGTCGGCACCACGCTTGAAACTCTGGCAGATCATCACGCCAATTTGGGCCATTGCCACCGTCGAGAATCGTCTCTGGTGCCACCTCCCACCAACAGCGGAGAAAACGAAAGTCGTCACTCGTCTGTAAACCTACGCGAACCGTTCGGCTTTCGCTCTCGAAGTGTGGCAGTTCTCGAAAAATGCGGCGAATTGATTCAGTGACCCAATACGCAAATGGAGAACCGGGGATTTGACGAAAATCGGTCAATTGGGTGAGAAATGAGTTGCTGGCGAGCCGGCCTGAATTCAACGATTCAATTGATGAAAGGAGTCGTTCGTCTTTCTCGCTGTCGGTTGAAAGACGAATACAGAACATCGATGGTAAAGCTTCTGGGATTGGTTGAGGGGCGTGGGTGATCGCATGTTTATTGGCTTGAAATCTACGAAACGTCCCCGGCACTTCATGTAAATAACCTGCTTGAAGCAGACGCCGTAGTTCGCTCGTTACCTGATGCCGCTTCAAGCCACCCCGCTGTTGCTGGTATTTAGGAATACTGAAGCGACCGGCCTTGTCCGTCTCAACGACTGTTACATCATCAAGCAATCTCAGGGTTAATTGCCTGTCTTCATTTTCATCAAGGCTTTTAAGAACATAGGCCGCCGTCTCAACCATAGCATCGAGGACGCCAAGACCAAAGTCGGCGAGTACTAGAGGACGGTAAAGCCGAAGGACAATTCTTTCTCGCCAATCGGCGGATTGACCAAGGAAGAAGCCGCTACGGCTTGAGATTATTCCTAAAAAGCCGGAGGGAATAAGTCGATCCTGAAAACACTCCACAAAACTCTTATAAACATCGCCTTTGGTATCCCCATAGACATCCTGAATATAAGGCTGCGATGGCAAGCTGGCGTCGCCAAACGGCGGGTTCATCAGCACTACGTCGTATCGCTTCTGGCACAGGTCAACGAAGGCGAAGCCACGCATGGCGTCGTCAGTAAAGAGCCGACGTTGAAGCTGCTGGCCATTATGAGCTTTCTCAACATAGCGACGGAGAGCTTCAACCACCTTTGCTTCTGCCTGCTCGAAAAATTGAGCATCAGTCAGATCAGAAAAATCGAAGAGCGATGGCTGTTTCGGCTTTTCGTCAAGCTGATCGAGCGCTCCTTGGGTAAACAACAATGGCTGGCCCTTACGATCCGTGGCTTGCGTTGTCTCCCGGACCCACTGTTTCTTGACTTCGGCCACGGCATCCCGAATCTCTTCCTCGATTTTAAGGAGCGATCCAGCTTCCCCCGCCAACTTCATCTTGTCGAAGACGACTTCCACCACTTGGCCGAGGACTTTCGGTTCAAGCTGACCGACGAACTCCTTGAGCATCTGATCTTCGCCGGGCATCGGCTCGGCACAGACGAAGTTCGAGCGAGTGATCTTGGGGCGGTCTTTCTTTAGCCCCATTTCTTGATAGGCCCGCTGGCAGCGCAGCCACAAAGCGAGGGCCGCAATCTGGCTGGCTCGCAGGTCAATGTCGATGCCGTGCAGATTGTGGGCGAGGATCAGTCGGGGAACATCCCGCTGTAAGTCCTCCAGCTTCGGGTAATTCTTCTGGAGCGCCGGGCCAAGGTCGGAGTCAGCATAGGCTTCTTCGTAGATCGTCAGCAGCAAATCGAAGCAGTACAGCAGGAAGTGACCGCTACCGCAGGCCGGGTCGAGAATCTTGAGTTCCCGTGGGCCTTTCTTGGGGCGGTGCGGAATGTGGACCGGGAGCTTGAGCAATTCTTCCTGAGACAAATCAGAATCGGCCACAGATGAACACGGATGAACACAGATATTAGAAGAAGAATCCTGTTTTTTTTCAATTTTTTCATTCAATCTGTGTTCATCTGCGTTTATCTGTGGCTCAAAAATCTCGGTCGGGCGACGAACCATGTACCGGCATTGGTCCTTGAGCTTCGTGTCTCCCTTGCGCATCTCGTACCAGATGCGGCCCAGGGTGTTGTCGGTGAGGAATTCGACCACATAGCGGGGCGTGAAGAACTGGTTGCGGAACGCCAGTTCGTAGGAATTACGAGGCGCTTGGCTTTCCTTGCGCGCCTGATCCCGCAGTTCCTTGGGCGTGAAATACTGGTAGACCCAACCGATGGTTTCATCCTGCGCCCAAATCTGCGGCCACTGCTCCCGTAACTCGGCTTCCTCAGCTTTGATCCCGCCGCCGTTGAGCAGGTCGAGGATTTCATCCAGCGTCTTCTGCCGAGGATAGAGGCGGTTGGCGGGGTCGTTGGGGTTGAACAGTACGCCGATCTCCTCGGAGAGCGCCCCGCCCAGCCAGTCCAGGAAATGCCGATAGGCCACGTCCTGCTGGCCGGTGTTGAAGAGCCGCTCGTCGTCCTCATGCTCAGCCAGATAGAACTTCACGCCATTGGAGTTCACCCCCCGGCTGACCGCTTCACGGAACTTCTGCCCGCCGACGTAGACCTCACGGGCCTCCATCATCTTGTAGGCGCAGAGCCGGTTGAGATGGGTAAAGGCGATTTCCCGCACTAACTGATCGAGGGTTTCCTTCGGCTTGAAGCCACGGGCCTTGATATGGGCAAAATGGTCGAGAATATCCCGGCGAGAGGCTTGATCTTCGTCGCTCAGGTGGCTCATGGCGGCGTTCGGATCGGCGGTGACCTGATCCTTCCTGGCAAAGATGCCGTACTTCCCCTCCAGCTCCTGCGAAATGGCGTCTTCGAGCAGCTTGCGGCACTGCGTGACGACGTTGCGGAGCTTGTTGCGAATGTCTTGGTTCATTATCAGACCGCTCCCTGCGTCTGTACCGCCGCTGCTTGCGACTTCAGTTCTCTGAGTCGTGCCGTCACCAGATCATCAAGAGCAAGGCAGACGACCCGAATCGTTTCGACCGCCTGCTTGGCCCACGGATAGCCGATCTCTTGGGCGGAACCGCTGGGATCATCCTGCGAACGGTCGGCTCGATGCACGATGTCGTTGCGGCGTTTCACCGTAGCGTCGAGGGTCTTTTTGATTTCGTCTTCGGTGCGACCGAGTTTTTCGGCGATGAGCCCCCACGGGTTGTCAAGAGCCAGCAAAACACCAGTGACGTGAATGCCTCGTTTCCCGCTGAGATAGCTGAAGTTGAGGCTGCTAATCATCTTATTGGCGACGAACAGCGGGTCTGGATCTGTCAGGATACGAACAGCTTCATCCAAGGCAAACGTCAAGTTTTTGAATTGGTTCTTGATCTCTTCGTCTTTCTTGGGCACAAAATCTCGCCCGCGAAGCTTGATGACTTCCGGCAGATTGTTCCGCAACAAGATCGGCAGGTAGGTTTCCAAGGCGGTACTGGCCGTGACCACCGACTGGCGCAGCAGGTTGCAAAGAGCACTGTGTTTGATGGAAGCGGGTGGGACTTCGGCCCGCTCCCGAATCAGTCCAAGAAAGACCTCGTTGTAAATGACCATCAACTCTTCGTCGTGGTCGGCTTTCACCAGATCTCGAAGTGTCCGCAGTATCCCCTCTTCCATGTTGGGGGCATCATGCTCTAACAGTCGGAAGACCTTCAGCAACAAGTCCGATGGCCGGATGTTGTCTTCAAAGATTCTGCGGGGGCTGAGCATGTTTCACTCCAGGATGATGACGGTTTCTTCGTCGATGCATTTCTGAAGCGACTCACGTAGCCGCTCGATCATGGCGTCCAGTTCTTCTTGATTGCGAATCGGCTTGTCGAAGAACTCGCTGATCTTTAACCGCTTGACCGGCTTGGGCTCCGTCTTGAGTGAAAGCTCTTGGAGCTTCAGGAGGACCGATGCCTTGAGGCCGTCCGCTGCGACGAGGTCGGACTCCATCTCGGCGAGACTTGCTTTGCCGAGCGAGTCCCCTGAGTCGACAGCGGTGCGATCTTCGTCCGAGCCGATACGGGCGAGTAGCGAACCCAGCATCGTGTTGGCCATGATCTCCTTCTTGGCCTTCTCGTCTTCCTTGTCTGTCGCCGTGGCGGCAAGGGGCGTCCATTCAGGACGGGCCTTGATCTCTTCAATCGCCACCAAGTACGCCGATCGGCGTTTGTCGAAAAGGCTCAAGTACGCTTGCTTATAGGCGGTGGCGATGCATGACGTCTTCGCCTCGATGGCGTCCCAGGCATCGATGAAATGTTCCGATGCCAGAAGGCCTTTCAACTCTTCGACGGCTTGGCCAACTTCTACCGACGGGCTATGAGAAGCCAGTCGCTGCCAAACTTGCTCCACCGCTCTCCGAGCCCTTCGCAGGATCGTGATTGCCTCACCATTGAGCGCTTCACGCAGCTTGCGCACCCTCTCCCTCGTCGCCCCAAAGTCTGCGCCGTTCTCGGTGAGAATACGAACGCAGTCGTCAGAAGCGGACGATTGAATTCCCGCCAAGGTTTGCTGGTATTCGGAGAGCATCGGCAGGATAGGGAGCTGGTGAGCCTCGGCGGTGGCCTTCAACGGGTAGAGCTTTTCCAGTTCTTCCGCAGCCACCTTTTTGAAAGCCGTGGCGATGGCCCCTTCTTCAACATCCACTTCTTCCCCGATCAGGTCTTCGAGTTGCCGTACCGCCTGGGTGAGCGTCTTGAGGCCCACGGATTGCCGGGGCGAGAACAACGACGCCCGGAAGGCCGGATTGCTGGTGAAGGGGGTGCGAGAGGCCGGGTCTTGATAATTGTGGAAGCGGTTACCCTGGTAGGTGACCTCGATCTCGCCCGCCCGGAACAGCGTGGCGAGGATCAGCCGCAGCATGTCGCGCTCCCAACCGTAGGGCGTGCCCCCGAACCGCTTCTCCAGCGCCTTGCCCGTGCGGGTGTCTTTGTTGCCGTAGCTGTGTTCGTTTTTCAAGTAATCCAGCACTTCCTTGGCCACGTCGGCGTTGGCGTTGATGACGAGCTTGGCCCCGTCTTTGACCACCAGCGCCAGGCCCTCATCACTCTCGTAGAAGACCTTCGGCAAGACCTTGAGATCGACAGCCTTGAGGAGGTGTTCGGCCTCGTCCCCCTTGAGCGGGCGATAACCCATGTGCAGCTTGGGATACAAGTCGGGCACGATCTGCCCAAAGAGCTTCTTGAGGATTTCGCCCAAGCCCTTGCCCAAGGCCGACGCATCCTTCTGCACGCCCCGGAACATACCGGCGCCACGTTCCATTGCCTCGGTCAGTTTGTCCCGCAGGCGGGTTTCGTAGCCATTCTTGGAGTTCTTTTCGTCCTGTAGGCACGTCGCTTCGTCGGGGCTGATTTTTTGCTGGGCGCTCAACTGGTTGTACTTGTCCACCATCTTCCGTGAGGCGTGCAGTTGACCGACCAGTTCATCGATTTCCGGCGTCAGGCAGAACAGCCAGTAAAGCTCGTTCTCGTGCGACTTCTGCTGGCTTTCGGTGCGGATTTCGTCGATGCGCCGGGTGAGTTCGTCGGCATCTTCGGCGACGCACAGGGTCAACGGCAAGTCGCCTTCGTCGCCAATGCCAGCGCCATCCACGCTGATGCCGATGCGGAACGAACGGTTCTGGTGGCGGAAGGTTTTGAACGCGGGTTCATCAAAGATGTGCTGAAGGGCGGTACGGGTCAGTTCGTTGCGCTCGCGGGGCTTCGGGTCAAGATGCCCGCTGCGTTCGTTGGTCCAGTTCTTTTCTTGAGCGGTTTGGAGCTTCCAGCCTTCCTCGGTATTGCGGATGAACTTAGCGCCGTCCAACCGCTGCACGGCGGCTTGCACTTCGCTGGGCGGGGTGGCCTTACCGACTTCCTCCACCAGCACGGCGGCGAGGTTCGTTTCGGTGCGGGGCAAATCCCGAATGAATTCCAGCAGACAGATGGCCTTGGCGACTCGCAAGGCCCAGCCGTGGTCTTCGGGATCGTTCTTGAACCGCTCGGCAATCTGGTGAATGTCGGTGCGTTTCTCATTCGAGAGGTTGCCCTCAACCAACTCGAAGACTTTGTCCAGCGTCACCAACGCCCCGATGGGCTTGTTGGCAAACGCCGTGCGCTCCGACACCAGCATCTCGTAGGCTTGCTTGATGATCGTGCGGTTGCTGCCGCCGTAATGCCGTGGGGCGCCGGGCTGAAGCCGAATACCCGACATGATCCCGATACAGAGGTCGATGTAGTGCGGTGGATAGGGGTAGAAGTGAACGAAGTCGTCTTCGTTGAGGTCGGTGCGGCGGGTGGTTCGTTCCAGCCGAAGAGCGGCGTTCAACTGCCCTTGGTTCTCGGCGAAGAGCTTCTTCAGGGGTTGTTCCGCCTCGACCTTCTTCGCCAAGACGCGCTTGGTGGCGACTTCCCGAATATCGGACGGGGCGAGGTCTACCCGGTAGCGGAAGCGATCTTGCAGCTTGGCCAATTCAACCCGCTTGGAGTCGATGGCGGCGACCACTTCATCGAGCTTTTCCTGCGAGGTGACCACGATCCAGCAGGGCGCGGTGATCTTGCGGGCCTTCAACAAGTTTTTGCCGACCTTGCCAAACTCTTCGATGGTCGCCCGCAAGTCTTCAATCTTGTCGCCGCTCCGGGCGACGTGCTGGCCCACTTCGTCAATGATAAACACCAGCGCCTTGCCCGGCCGCCGCCGCCCCCAAAGCTCGAAGGTTCGTTCCACGACCTTGCTGACCGAGATCGACGCATCCCGGTTGCGTTGGGTATGTGCCCACGAATCGGCGGAGGGGTAAGTCTTCGGGTCGAGCCGATGCAGAATAGCGCTGGCGCGGGACAGCTTTTGTGCCCCCGCCCGGACGGTTTCCCAGTCCTTCTTCAATTCCGACTTACAGGTGGCGATGAACTCCGGCAGTTTGCCTTCGGCTTCGAGTTCGATTTCCAGTTCGGCGATGTCGAAATCTTCCGAGTACCCCAACTCACGCAACAGGACCGTGTACATCAACTCGGCAATGCGTTGGGTGACCTTGCGCGTGTCCGCCTCTTTCGCCACTTCAAACAGGATGACCCCAGTCGGGATCTTGGCGTTGATGAGGTCGAGCAAGGCGCTGATGCGTGGATCGCCCAGTTGTTGCTTGAACAGCTCGGCAAACGGGCGGCCGAGGACCGTGCGGTTTTGCAGGGCGTAGCCGAGGTTCTTGGCGAACGAACTCTTGCCGCACCCGAAAAATCCCGACACCCACACCCCCACGCTCTCGTGAAGGTCGGCGGGAGCCTCAGCGATGGCCTTGAGCAGATGGTGGTACTGCTCGCGAATACTGTCGGTACTGATGTACTCCGTGATTTCCGCATAGACGGACTGCTCGTCCGCCTGATCGACCTGGATGATTTCCTCGATCTTGCGGCTGAGGTCGCGGGTCAGCAGTTCGCCG
Source organism: Candidatus Contendibacter sp. (assembly GCA_049290615.1). Lineage (GTDB taxonomy): Bacteria > Pseudomonadota > Gammaproteobacteria > Competibacterales > Competibacteraceae > Contendibacter. Next base: position 4,646 of record JBATNZ010000105.1, on the reverse strand, counting down.
ATGGTCTTCATGGGGGTTCCCTCGCCTCAGCCGTAGATTTTGACCCGGTAGTTGCCCAGCGCATCCCGGTCTTTCAGGTCCATGAACCGCAACCCGGTCGTCCCTTCAATGGAGCCAGGATAGAACAGGATCGTGGGCACCCTGGTTTTGCCCTGCATTTTATCCAGCAGCATCGACATGTGGAAAACTCCCGGCGACATCGCCGCCGCGCGAGTCAGGAAGACCACCGAGTTTTCCGGGTTGAGGGTCGCCAGCCGGTCGGCCAGCAAATCCCACAACGGCGCCCAGACCTTGCTCGACAAGTACGTGGTGATCTGCTGCTGGGCTTCCACGTAGCCCCGCTCTTTTTCCAAAGCGATGACCGCCTCCAGGCCCTCGTCATCGTCCTTGGCGTGAACCTGTGCCAGCGCCGACCAAAGCAGGTCGGACATCGGGATGAGGTGGACCGCTTTGCCGACCGATTCAAGGCGAGTGGCGAGCAGCTTGATCTCACGCCGAAGCTCCCATTCATCGGTCGGGTCATACCTGAGAATCGCAAACGGAAGGTCTTGATAGACACCGATCTGCATCGGAACCGATTTCAGGTGGCTCTCCAGGGGAGCAAGACTATCTTTGAGCGAGGACATGCGCATACGCCTCCAGAGTTTCAGCGGGAAAGGTCAGCCGGGTAACGCTGCCGGCTACGTGGTATTCCAGCAAATGCCGTTGATGGGCTTCAAACAGGCATCGCTCCACGCCGTCCCTCGGTAAGAAAAACAGCTTCCAGTCCGGCAACTCGATCAGCTTGGCCCCTGAAGGCTGGTGCTGTTTCAGATAAAACACCAGGTAGGCAAAGGCTTCGATGGGCACGAAGGCGGGCGCGATCTTCTTGTTGACCGCTCCCTGAAGCACGCCGAAGTCCCGCAGCGCCGAGAGCAGCCCTTGCGCGATGCGGGTGATGGTGGATTCCGACCAGTGCCCGGTCGTTTTCCCTTCCTCTACCCACTGGGCCAAAGAGCGCTGGAACGCCGGCACGTTGATGTCCACCAATCCCTGTGCCTGCATCGGGACCAGAATCTCGGTGACGGCATCGTGAAGCAACGGGTCGGCACGAGCCGAGTGGAAATACAGCAACCGTTCCACAGCGGCGGGCGGGAACTGGCCGCAAACGAGAGCAACCAGCGCCTTGGTGACCGATGCTTCGGTGAGGTATCGCTGCCGGAAGATCGCCAGAATATCTTCGACACGGGAGCGGGATGCTTTGCCGAACACGTTCTCCCGTTGAACCCGGTCGATATTTTCCACAACCGAGGCGGCGACATCCCAGTGGGAGAGCAAGGTCTTGGTGTCACCGATCAGGGCGCCCGCTTTGATGATCCTGGACGAGTATGGAGCCATAGACCGAAGCCGCATCTCCTCGCTCGGTTTCTTCCTGTCCCCCATGCTCGATCCTCGCTGCATCGTCGCCATTGGCGCCCGCCCGCCACCTGTCTTCAAGCCATACCACGCTTTGCTCCCCGTCACCCAGGGCCTTGCCCCGCAGCGCATCCAACTCGCGACCAGCCACGCGCAACCCGGAGTATAGTCTTACTGGCCCGGCTACACCGCCCGCACCCACCACCCGGTAAACCGCGCCTGAGAGACTGTCTAAAAACCCCTCGCCCGTAGGCGGGAGAGGGGCAGGGGTGAGGGTTGTTTTTCAATCGCTTAGCTCGCCAGAGGCTGTCCAAAAACGCCTCTGAAACTCCGCCCCCTCGGGAGCCACGGGCGGAAAATAGGCCAGCCGCACGCGCGTATACGCCGCGCCGTCCCTGGAGAAGGACAATTCCACCCCATCACCCCGGCGCCGCAGTCGCAGCCACGCCAAGGGCGGACTGTCAGGCAAAGGCAGCATCGACCCGTCCGACGCCTCGCAGGTTACTACCGCGCTGATCTGCATCAGCCCACGCACGAACTGAAGGCTAAACTGGAGCCAGTTGCGCTCGTCGAGCCGTAGCATCAGCCCAGCCTGATCGTCGGGCGCCGCGTACTCGCCGCCGACCTGGACGTCGATTTGAAAATCGCCGGTCGCTTCCTGGTGGTAAAAATGGCCGTTATCGCGGATGAGCCCGTAATGCGTGGTGCGCCAGAAGTCGGTGTGCGGGTCGGCGGTGACGAAAATCTCGTCGGCGTGGGCCTGCCAATGGGCGGGTTCGTTGCGCCAGTGCATGATGCGGTTCCTCTGGATCGCTGGCTGGCGCGGCAACGGGCGGGCGAACGCGGGAGTGGCAGCGGGCGATTGGCCACCAGCGTGACCGGCACGCTGACCCGGCGCGAGGCCCGGAACACGATGTCCCGGACCGAGCCAGGACAGGCATCGGCATCAATCCAGATTCTCACCACGACTCCTTCGTTCTCCTGCGGTTCGGGTCTCCCGGCCTTCGCCCCAGAGGGCTGGAGCGCGTAGGCTAACAGGACCCGGCGCCATCTGGTACGACAAGGAACCTGCCATGTCCACTACTCGCCGTCTCTTTTCGCGGTGGCTGCCTTCATTGCCGCTGTTGGGCGTTCTCGCCCGGTCTACCGCCGCCCACCCAGCGTCCCGCAAGCTGCTGATGAATCAATTTCGGGTGGCGGGCTTGGCCTATTACGACGTGGAAACCGTGATTCACAGGATGTAAACCGGCGATCCGCTGCGCCTGGTGGCGGAACCGACCCACCCCTACGACGAGTTCGCGGTCGAAATCTGGCGCGCGTGCCTCGCCCGACCTCGCCACCCGGCGCGCGCCCGCGCTGGGGTGGATGATCGGGTTCCAAGGGTCGGGCGCTGTCCTTCATCATGGTGGATGACTCTCAGCCATGTGAAGGCAAACGAAGCCGCCGCGTTAGAGGCGTGCTAAATTTTAGGCTGGGTTTTCCCTTACCGAATGGGGGGTGTGATCATGGAGGCTTCGCGCGTGCCAACCGACTGGCGGCAACGCGGTTTCAGTGGTGCCCTCTGGACCGATCCCCCCGGTCAGGTGTGGGCCGATTTCGTCCATCCAGTCGACGAACTGCTCCTGCCGGTCGAAGGGGAGCTCGAACTGACGGTCCAGGGCCGGACCTGGCGGCCCGCTCTGGGGGAAGAAGTGTTCATTCCGGCCGGGGCGCCGCACACCGTGCGCAACGTGGGCGGCACGACCAGCCGCTGGTGGTACGGCTATCGCACACGCCTGCCAGCGGATGCGCGAAGGTCAGGGCGCACGCGGTGCGACCCGCCGGGCGGTTGTCTGCCCGGCTTCGCGCCAGCCACCCGATCAGGAACCCCCGCCATAATCGTCGACCCAACCCGCTCATCCCGGGAAGCTGCCGTCCCGGCCGAAATTCCGGTGGAAATCCCGGTGGAAATCCCTGGGGAAAGCCCGCTGGAAGCCCCCGGCGCACCGCCGCTGGAACTGCCCGGCGAGAGCCCGCTGGAGGTGCCGGGAGAATGTCCCGTGGAAGTCCCTGGCGCGCCCGTGGGGAGCGGCGGGGCTTGAACGAAGCCGCGGCCGGTCTCGCCGATTCGTACCCCGCCGGCCTGGACGCCGGCTCGGAACCACCGGCCGGGTTCCAGGGGTCAACCCACCGCCATCACCAGGAGGAGGCCAGACCATGCCCCGTCAGTTCATCGATCTCTCCATTCCGCTGGAGAACGACGTTCGTTCGGACCCGCCAGTCTTCGCCCCCCGGATTCGCTATATCGACTACCAGGCGTCGGTCGAACAACTGTGCGCCTTCTTCCCGGCCTGACCCAGGACGACCTGCCGGCGGGCGGGGCCTGGGCCATCGAGCAGGTGGAACTATCCACCCACAACGGCACGCATCTCGACGCCCCGTATCACTTTGCTTCCACCATGAACGGCGGGGAGCGCGCCCTCACGATTGATGAAGTCTCCCTGGACGGGTGCTTCCGGCCCGGGGTCAAACTCGACTTTCGCCATATCGAGGCCGGTCACATGGTCACCGCCGCCGAGGTCGAGGCGGAATTGCGCCGCATCGGCTATACCCTGCAACCCTGGAACATCGTCGTCGTCAACACCCGCGCCGGCGCCGCCTACGGCCAGCCGGATGACGTCGAAGTCGGCTGCGGGATGGGCGCTGAGGCGACGCGGTATCTGCTGGAGCGCGGTGTGCGGTTGACCGGCACCGACGCCTGGTCCTGGGACGCACCCTTCGTCTATACCGCCCGCCGCTACGCCGCCAGCCACGATGCCCGGCTCATTTGGGAAGGCCATAAGGTGGGGCGGGACCTCGGCTACTGCCACCTGGAAAAGCTGCACAACCTGGAAGTGCTCCCCCCGTATGGCTTCACCCTTGCTTGCTTTCCGGTCAAGATTCGGGGGGCTTCCGCCGGCTGGACCCGGGCCGTGGCGATCCTGGAGGAAGGGTCGTGAAGCTGCCCCCGATCCAGCCCCGCCCCGACGCCACCGCTGTCCGCGCGCTGCTGGCCGCCGCGGGCCTGCCCACTGCCGATCTCACCGCCGCGTCGCTGGCCGATTTCTGGGGCTGCCCCGAGGGAACCAACCTGGTCGGCGTGATCGGGCTAGTGGTTCAACTGGGCTGAGTTGACTTAAAGCGGGGAATGGGATTTCCTGTAGGAGTACCCCTGACCAGGAGCCTGACCATGCCGCTGCCCAAATATGTAGTCCGTTTGACGGTTGAGGAAC
>JBATNZ010000104.1:0-4518 GCA_049290615.1 Candidatus Contendibacter sp. | reverse complement strand
GGGCGCAACCGCCGCTCCAGGGTCGCCTCCGCGCGTCGCGTCTTCATGGCACACCTCCACCTTACCTCAAAAGTCGTTCCTTCCTCTCTGGTTAGACCACGCCTGAGCAGAGTTTGCCTCCATAGGTTTTTTTAGCGTCGGATCGAGGTTCAGGCAGGCGCTGGCAGGCAGGCCCGCAGCTTCTTCATGGCATTGGTTTCCAACTGCCGGATGCGTTCGGCGGAGATCTGGTATTCGGCGGCCAGATCGTGCAAGGTCGGCTTGTCGTCGCTCAGCCAGCGCCGCTGGACAATGTCGCGGCTACGCGGGTCCAGCCGTTCCAGCGCTTCACTCAGCCGACTGGTGGTCCGCGCTTCCCAATCCTCCCGTTCCAGCGCTTCGGCCGGATCGGCTTGATCGTCGCGCAGATAGGCCGAAGGCGCATAGGCTTGTGCTTCATCGTCGCCCTCGGCGTCGGAGAGCGGATCGAAGGAAACATCGTGACCGCTCAACCGCGATTCCATCTCCAGCACATGCTCGGGACTTACGCCCAATTCGCGGGCGACCGTGTTCACTTCCTCGTGGCTTAGCCAGCCCAGGCGTTTCTTGGCGCCGCGCAGCTTGAAGAACAATTTGCGCTGGGCCTTGGTGGTGGCGACCTTGACGATCCGCCAGTTGCGCAGAATGAATTCGTGAATCTCCGCCCGGATCCAGTGGACCGCAAACGACACCAGCCGCACGCCGTAGGCCGGGTCGAAGCGCTTGACCGCCTTCATCAGGCCGACATTGCCTTCCTGAATCAGATCGGCCAGCGGCAAACCATAGCCGATGTAACCGCGCGCGATATGCGCCACGAAGCGCAGGTGAGCCACGATCAGCCGCCGCGCCGCTTCCAGATCGTTGCGTAGCCGCAAGCGCTGGGCCAGTTCCTGCTCTTCCTCGACGCTCAGCATCGGCGCCTGGCTGACCGCCTGGATGTAGCTTTCCAGACTGTTGACCGGTACCGGTAAGCTCTGCATTCGTGGAACCAACGCGGTCGTTGTCATCGTCATTCACTCCTCCCTCGATTTGATATCGCCTATTTTAGCACTCCCGCCATTTGAGTGCCAAATCCGGCCGGGAGTTCCATGGCGGTAACCGTTCGCTCCCCTCGCCCGCTGGCGGGAGAGGGGTTGGGGGTGAGGGTCGGGGGTTTCAATCACCCACATCTTCATCCAGCAGGGCGGCGACAAACTCGGCGGCGTCGAACGTCCGCAGGTCGTCGATGCTCTCGCCGACGCCGATGAAGCGGATCGGCAAACCGAGCCGGCGGGCGATGGCGAATACGATGCCGCCCTTGGCGGTACCATCGAGTTTGGTCAGGATCAAGCCAGTCACGCCGACCGCCTCGTGGAACTGCACCGCCTGGTTTAGAGCGTTCTGGCCGGTGCTGGCGTCCAGCACCAGCAATACCTCGTGCGGAGCGGCGGCGTCCACCTTGCCCATGACCCGCTTGATCTTCTTGAGTTCCTCCATCAGGTTCGACTGGGTATGCAATCGGCCGGCGGTATCGGCGATCACCACGTCCACCCGCCGGGCCTGGGCGGCCTGAATGGCGTCGTAGATCACCGAGGCGGCATCGGCGCCGCTCTGCTGGGCGATCACCGCAATCCGGTTGCGCTCGCCCCAGACCTGCAACTGCTCGACGGCGGCGGCGCGGAAGGTATCGCCGGCGGCCAGCAGCACCGAATGCCCCTCGCCTTGCAGTCGCTGGGCCAGCTTGCCAATGGTGGTGGTCTTGCCGACGCCGTTGACCCCAACCATCAGGATGGTATAGGGCCGGGATGCGCTGGGCCGCCACGGCTGTTGGCAGGGCGTAAGGATAGCGAGCAGTTCCTCGTTCAGCGCCTGGAGCAGCGCCGGTACGTCGTTCAACTGCTGGCGCGATACCCGCTCGGTCAACCGCATCATCAGATGCTGGGTTACTTCCATGCCGACATCGGCCAGCAGCAGGCGGTTTTCCAGTTCTTCCAGCGCTTCGTCGTCCAGTTTTTTACCGGCGAACAGGCCGGACAGCCCACTGACCAGACTCTGGCGGGTGCGTCGCAGCCGGTCACGCAACCGGGCGAAGCGCTCGGGTCTGGGCTCGGCGGGTTCGGTGGTCGGCTCCGACGCGCGGTTCTTGCCAAATCGGAGATGAATGGGCCGGTTCAAAACTTCGAACAGACTGGGTTTCCCGCGCTCCGGGGATTCGGGCGCGGCGGGCGGGCGGGCGGGATCGCGCTTGGAATCGGTCATGACGGTGATCCGGCGAGCATCGGGATCGCGCGCCCCAGGATCGGGGATCGCGGCGGAGAACGAACCCCGCGCATCAACCCGCAGCCAACGCTCGGTCGATCCGGGCCACCCAGATCAGCGCCTCGTCCTGGGTCAGCAACAAAATCTGGATGTTGTTGCGGTAATCCTGCCAGGATTTCTCGACGCAATCGGTCATGGTGTCCGCATAGCCGGTCACCCACTGTTCCGGCGAGCTGGTTATCGAACGCTGCGTCATCGATTCCGCCCCATGCCGCAAGCACATCAGATAGGTGTCCAGCATCTTGCGCACCGAACCGAGCATTCCGATGCCCATCAACCCGCCAAGCCGCAACATGCACTGCAAGGCCAGCAGATTCGCCGCCTGGTTACGCTCCAGCATCCCGTGGAAAGTCATCATGACGAATTTAACCTCATTGTCGATTGATTGTTGCATCGCAACATAATTTGCGATAATCGTCAAGCCGATTCGGCCGTCAGTTTCCTTTTATAATAGCGCCACGGCAACCATGGGATTGCAATCACTGGTCATGATCGGCCGGATGGCCAGAAGATCGTGGCCGAATGGCGTGAATTTCGGTCACACCGCCACCGGCGCCTTGATGGCGGGATGGGACTGGTAGCCGATGATCTCGAAGTCCTCGTGACGATAGTCGAACAGCGACTCCGGCCGGCGGTGGATCACCAGGCGCGGCGACGAACGGGGTTCGCGGCCGAGTTGCAGGCGGGTCTGCTCCAGGTGATTCAGGTACAGATGGCAGTCGCCGCCGGTCCAGATGAATTCGCCCACCCGCAGATCGGTCTGCTGGGCGACCAGGTGGGTCAGCAGCGCGTAGCTGGCAATGTTGAACGGCACACCGAGAAACAGGTCGGCGCTACGCTGGTATAACTGGCAGGACAACTCACCGTCGGCGACGTAAAACTGGAACAGCACGTGGCAGGGTAGCAGCCGCATCCGTTCAAGTTCGCCGACGTTCCACGCCGATACCACGATCCGCCGCGAATTCGGGTCGTGCCGCAACAGTTCGATGGCGCGGGCGAGCTGGTCGATATGGCGCCCATCCACCGCCTCCCAGTCGCGCCACTGCTTGCCGTAGATTGGCCCCAGATCGCCGTCGGCATCGGCCCATTCATCCCAGATGGTCACCCCATGCTCGCGCAGGTAGCGCAGATCGGTGTCGCCGCGTAAAAACCACAGCAGTTCGTAAACGATCGAGCGCAGGTGTAGCGTCTTGGTCGTCACCAGCGGAAAGCCGAGCCGCAGATCAAAGCGCAGTTGCGCGCCGAATACACTCAAGGTCCCCACCCCGGTTCGGTCCTGTTTGCGAACCCCTTCGGCCAGTACCCGCCGCAACAAATCAAGATAGATTTTCATCGCGGAGCGACCCGCATACTCCATTTCCCATTAAAGCGGTGGCGTTTTACGCTGCAATGCAATATATTGACTCCAATTTCACCAAGCATGAATGAATTACCGCGCGTTAGAATCCAGAATGACCGTCAAAGCAACTTCCTCGATTCAAGTAATCGACCGGCTGTCCCGGCTGCTGGACACTCTCGCCGCGCATGACGAACCCCTCAGCCTTAAAACCCTGGCCAGCGCCACCAGCCTGCATCCTTCCACTGCCTTCCGCATCCTGGCGTCGCTGATCGAACACGGCCTGGTGGAGCGCAGCGCCAACGGCCGCTACCGGCTGGGTGCCAGGCTGCTGCACTTGGGCCACCGCGTTCGCGTCCGGCTCGACCTCCGCCGCGAGGTCCGCCCGCTGATGGAGCGGTTGCGCGACCCGGCCAGCGAAACCGCCGACCCCAGCGTGCGCGATGATGAAGCATCGAACGCCTGCGAGCAGCATTAAACCCTTCGCCTCATTCCCCCGGCCCGATGGCAGGGTGTTTCATGGGCAGTTCCACGATGAAGGTGGCGCCCTGCCCGATCTCGCTCTTGACCCAGATGCGCCCGTTGTGGTGCTCGACGATCTTTTGACTGATCGGCAGCCCCAACCCCGTACCCTTCGGCTTGCCGGCGAGGGTATCGCTGACCTGATGGAATTTTTCGAAGATCAGCTTGTGTTGGTCCTGGGCGATGCCAGGGCCATTATCGTGGACTTCGACCCGCCAGCGGTTCGCCACCGGCCGCAACCGGATGGCGACCTCGCCGGCCCATTCCGGGCAGAACTTAACGGCGTTCGACAGCAGGTTGATGATCACCTGGGTCAGCCGGTCTTGATCGCCGGCGATCAAGAC
>JBATNZ010000103.1:0-3961 GCA_049290615.1 Candidatus Contendibacter sp. | reverse complement strand
AGTTCCGGGGCGCGCGGCAGTTCGGACAGGTGCTGGAAGGCTGGCATGTTTTGAACGCGCGAATGGCGGCGGTTGACCAGGAACAGTTCGCCCTTGAAACCGCCCGCCAGCAGGTTGCGGGTCAGCGCCGCACTGATACCGGGCCGGTCGCTGGCGCCGATCAACGCCACGGAAGCGGGCTTGAACAGATACCGCAGGTTGTGAGTCATCGCCGCCGCCCTCCCCCTGAATCGGTAAAGATATAAGGCGCGGCGGGCGGGAATGCAATCGGCCGCCATGGCTCTCAAGCGGAAACTCCACGCCATTGGCGACTGAGGCAGTCACCGCTCCGCGCAACTCGCGCACACCCCGTACAGAATGATCTCGTGCCGCTGGACCTGAAAATCCTGGGGAACCAGCGTCTCCAGGTCGTGGACGCAGCCCGTTAGATCGAACACCTGCCGGCAATGCTGGCAGATGAAGTGATGATGGTGACCCCGGTCGGCGGGTTCATAGCAGGGGGACGCCCCCGGAATCTCGACCTGGGCAATGTCGCCCCGCGCCATGAACGCCTTGAGAGCACGGTACACCGTCGCCAACCCGATTCCGGCGCTGTCCTGACCGGCCTGCTCGCGAATCTCCTGCGGGGTCAACGGTCGGCCCGACTGGCGCAGAATATTCAGAATGACCTCCCGTTGCCGGGTCGAGTAGCTCACGATGATCCTCCGCTTGACTGAAATTGAGAATCCATTATCTTAATTAAGAAATGAGAATCCAATCTCAGATCAACCGGTACCGCGCCCATGCCCATCCATTCTCCTGATCCCCGCATTCCCGTGACGGTGCTGACCGGCTTTCTCGGCGCCGGCAAAACCACCCTGCTCAACCGCATTCTGACCGAACAGCACGGTCAGCGCATCGCCGTGATCGAAAACGAGTTCGGCGAAATCGGCATCGATCAGGCCCTGGTCATCAACGCCGAGGAAGAAATCTTCGAGATGAACAACGGTTGCCTGTGCTGCACGGTGCGCGGCGACCTGATTCGCATTCTCGGCAATCTGATGAAGCGGCGCGACAAGTTCAACCGGATTCTGGTGGAAACCACCGGCCTCGCCAATCCCAGCCCAGTAGCGCAAACCTTTTTCATGGACGACGACATGAAAGAAAACCTGCGGCTGGACGGCATTGTCACCCTGGTCGATTGCAAGCATCTCGCGCAACATCTGGAGGATAGCGCGGAATGCCGCGAGCAGATCGCGTTCGCCGACACCCTGCTGCTGAATAAAACCGATTTGGTGGATGCGGCGGCGGTGGAGGCGCTGGAAACCCGGCTGCGCGCCATGAACGGGCTGGCGAAAATCCAGCGCGCCCGTCTGGCAGGGCGCGCTGCGCGATGGGTTCCAGCGGTTGGCCTGGCATCCGCACCAGCGCTGGCTGACGGTAGGCGGCGCTGAGGGCGCGGTGTCCATGTTCGAGATCGCCGCATGAAGCCACCCTCCCCTTTCAGCCTGCTGGCGAGCGGCGCGGCGCAACGCTTGGCGGGCGCGGCGGTTTTAATCGCCGGACTGTGGCTGGCCGTATTCTGGGCGCTGCAATGAATCCCGCCATTCGACTGGACGATTTAACCGTCTGCTACAACCGCCATCCGGCGGTGCATCATCTATCGGGCGCGTTCCACCACGGTTCGCTGACCGCTATCGTCGGCCCCAATGGCGCGGGCAAAAGCACCTTGCTCAAAGCGATCATGGGTCTGCTGCCGGTGACCACCGGACGGATTGATCCGGCGGTGCTGACGCCGAATGACATCGCCTATCTGCCGCAACAGGCGCAAATTGATCGCCAGTTTCCGATCACCGTGCTGGATGTGGTCCTGCTCGGCCATTGGCAGCGGATCGGAGTTCTGGGCGCGGTGACTGCCTCCCTGAAAACGCAGGCGATTGAGGCGCTGGCGGCGGTAGAGCTGGCGGATTTTCAGCAGCGGCCCATCCGCACCCTGTCGGCGGGCCAGTTTCAGCGGGTGCTGTTTGCCCGGATGCTGTTGCAGGATGCCCGGCTGATTCTGCTGGATGAGCCGTTTACCGCGATTGACGCCCGCACCACGGCCGATTTGATTGCCGTGGTGCGAGCCTGGCACGACCAGCAGCGCACCGTGATCGCCGTGCTGCACGATCTGGATCAGGTGCGCGCCCATTTTCCGGAAACCCTGCTGATGGCCCGATCCCGGATTGCCTGGGGCCAGACGGCGCAGGTGTTGACCGCGGAGAATCTGCAACAGGCCCGCCAGATGGCCGAAGCCTGGGATGAGCAAGCCCGGTTGTGCGCGGTGCAAGCGCCATGAATCTGTTGCTGGAGTGGCTGGTTGCGCCGTTTGTCGAGTTCAGCTTTATGCGTCGGGCGCTGGTCGCCTGTCTGGCGCTGGGTTTGGGCTGCGGCCCGGTCGGGGTGCTGTTGATGCTGCGGCGGATGAGCCTGATGGGCGATGCGCTCTCCCATGCCGTGCTGCCCGGCGCGGCCCTTGGCTTTTTGATCGCCGGATTTTCGCTCACTGCGATGAGTCTCGGCGGCTTCGTGGCCGGGTTGACCGTGGCGCTGTTGGCCGGATTGGTGACTCGCTTCACCGAGCAGCGCGAAGACGCCAGTTTCGCCGCGTTCTATCTGATCTCGCTGGCGCTGGGCGTGCTGATCGTCTCTACCCGGGGCAGCAGCGTAGACCTGCTGCATGTGCTGTTCGGCACCATCCTGGCGGTGGATGATGCGTCACTTTTTCTGGTCGCCAGTATCGCCAGCGTGAGTTTGCTGACCCTGGCGCTGATCTACCGGCCCTTGATCGTGGAGTGCTTCGATTCGGGATTTTTGCAATCGGTACAGGCGCGGGGGACGGTTTACCACTTGGTGTTCCTGATTCTGGTGGTGCTGAATCTGGTCGCCGGGTTTCAAGCCCTGGGTACGCTGATGGCGGTGGGTTTGATGATGCTGCCCGCCGCCGCCGCCCGGTTTTGGGCGCAGGAAGTGTGGAGCATGGCGGCGGTGGCGGCGACTATCGCCGTGCTGTCCGGCTACATCGGGCTGCTGCTGTCCTATCACAACGACCTGCCCTCGGGTCCCGCCATCATCCTGACCGCTGGAATGGCCTATCTGCTCTCTATCGTTCTGGGCGCTCAGGACGGTCTGCTGGTTCGATTTCTACCCCGTCCACATCTACAAGCCTGACTTCAGGAGGCTCTTATGCGTTTTTTCTTCAAATACCTCATGTTATCCCTGGTTCTGGTCATGCCCGCTGCGTGGGCCGAGCCGCTGCGCGTGGTCGCCAGCTTCAGCATTCTGGCCGACATGGTGAAGAACGTCGGCGGCGAGGACATCGCTGTGACCACGCTGGTGGGCGCTGATGGCGATGCCCATGTGTATGAGCCGACGCCGGCTGACGCCAAGGCGGTCGGCAATGCGCAACTGGTGATCGTCAATGGCTTGGCCTTCGAGGGCTGGATCGAGCGTCTGCTCAAGTCATCGGCCTATAAGGGTGAGGTGGTGGTGGCCAGCCAGGGCGTAGCGCCCCGGCAAATGCAGGAGGAAGCCGAGCATGAATCTAAGGGTGGCAAGCAACCGCATAAAGGCCATGATCATCACGATCACGGCTCGACCGATCCTCATGCGTGGCAAGATTTGGCGAATGGGCGGATTTATGTGACCAACATCATCAACGGTCTCGCTAAGGCCGATCCGGCCCATGCCGTCGCTTATCAGCAGCGCGGCGCAGCCTATTTGGCGCAACTGAAGGCAACCGATCAGTGGGTGCGCGAGCAACTGGCGGCGGTTCCCCCCGCCAAGCGGCGCGTCATCACCTCCCACGATGCCTTTGGTAGGACTTACGCATTGACAGGAGGTTGAAATTGTGGATTCAGGTGCTCCAAGTTAGGGGTGAACGTTTGGATGAATGCAGCAATGATCGGATTAAACAACTCACGCTTTAAGCGATAGCAATTAC
>JBATNZ010000102.1:0-6947 GCA_049290615.1 Candidatus Contendibacter sp. | reverse complement strand
GCGCTCGGGCGCGGCGCGGATATTCCCCGGCGCTTTCCCGGCCCGCTGGCGGAGCCAGTGCGCCGCCTGCTGGAGGCGGGGGACGAGGTCCACTGTCCACTCACCAGCAGTGCCGGGCGGGTGTTCGATGCCGCCGCCGCGCTGCTCGATATCCGTCGGATCAGCGATTATGAAGGTCAGGCGGCGATGGAACTGGAGGCGCTCGCCGCAACCCACGGTTACGCCGATCCGCTCGCTGACGGCTATCATTTGACGGCAAGCGGTCAACTCGACCTGTTGCCGCTGCTGGCCTGGCTGGCCGATCATGCCGCCGAACCCGCCCGGGGCGCGGCCCGGTTCCACGCCACGCTGGCGCTGGCGCTGGCGGACTGGGTCACACAGGCCGCGCGGCGAGAAGCCGTGGCCGACATCGCCCTGGGCGGCGGCTGTTTTCTCAATCGGTTGCTCGGCGTTCAGTTACGGAGTCTATTGGAGCGGAACGGCCTGAGCGTTCACGAGGCCAGTCAGGCGCCGCCGAACGATGGCGGCTTAAGCCTGGGACAGGCGTGGGTCGCGATGCGGGTTTCCCTTTGCACCGACGGCTGGCGATAAGGGTCGAGTGCGCATCTTTTAACTTCACTTTGGTACGGCCATGAGGTTCTCGTATGTGTCTAGCCATCCCCGCGCAAGTCATCGCAATGCCGGATGCCGAAACCGCCGTGGTGGAATTGGGTGGTATCCGCAAGTCCATTTCCACCGCCCTGCTGGACGAGGTGGCGGTGGGCGATTACGTCATCGTTCACGTCGGCTACGCCCTCGAACGATTGAATGTGGCCGAAGCCGAAGAAACCTTGCGCCTGTTCGCCGAGCTGGCGGCCAATTCGGCCGAGGCGCCCGCCCCGCCTGTTTGAACCACACTCACGAAGGAACATAAGCGATGAAAGCCGTCATCCTCGATCAACTCGGCGGACCCGAGCAATTGCGCATCAGCGATACTGCTATCCCGGACCCGGGTCCGGGCCAGGTTCGGGTGCGCTTGCACGCCTCGGCGCTCAATCACCGCGATGTCTGGATTACCCTCGGTCAATATCCCGCCATCCGCCTGCCGTGCATCCTGGGTTCGGACGGCGCCGGGGTGGTGGATCGGCTTGGGCCGGAAACCCCGGTGGATTGTCTTGGCGAGGAGGTCGTGATTTATCCCGCCTACGACTGGGGTGAAAACCCCCGCTTTCCCAATCCCACCTTTCGCGTGTTGGGCATGCCGGATCCCGGCACGTTCGCCGAGTACCTCTGCGTTCCCGCCAGCCACGTCTTTCCCAAGCCGGCGCATCTGAGCTGGGAACAGGCCGCGGCGATCCCGCTGGCCGGCCTGACGGCCTGGCGGGCGCTGATGACGCAAGGCGCGGCGCAAGCCGGAGAAACGGTGCTGGTGACCGGCATCGGTGGCGGCGTGGCGACCTTTGCCCTGAAATGGGCGGTGGCTCTGGGCACGCGGGTATTCGTTACCAGCGGCAGCGACGCCAAACTGGAACAGGCCCAGCGCATGGGCGCGGCGGGTGGGGTTAACTACCGTGATAGCGCCTGGGCCAGACAATTGGCCGAATTGACCGGCGGGGTGGATGTGGTGGTGGATGGCGCCGGCGGCCCCAATTTCCCGGGTTGCTTCTCGGTACTGCGGCCGGGCGGGCGGTTGGTGGTCTACGGCGCGACGGCGGGCAATCCGCCGACGGGACTGGAGATGGCCCGGCTATTTTTCCGCCAGGCGCGCATCGTCGGCTCCACCATGGGATCGCCCGCCGAATTCGCGGCCATGCTGCGCTTCGTCGAAACCCACCAGATTGAACCAGCGCTGGATCGGGTGTTCGCGCTTGACGAAGCAGTGGTCGCCCACCAGCGGCTACTGGCCGCCGAACAACTGGGCAAGCTCGTGTTGCGGCATGGTTCAGAAACGGCCCAAAGTCAGCGCCGGGTTCTTCGGCCTGGATTTGGGAGTTTTGATCATGGGTTAAAAACCGGATTGCATAAATAACGATTTTTTTATGCAAAAAGTTTTCAAAAATTGCTTGACGCGGTGCAATATAGATTTTATACTGCAACGCAACATTCATTATGAATGTTGTTCTTCAATCCTCCTTTGGTGGTTCTTTGCCGAGGTAGCCAACCCGCCTCGGCATTTTTTATTGCGTTGTCAAGAGACTTGACGCACTGCAACAAAACCGCTTATCTTACGCTTCAGACATTGTTCGGATGTTCTTCTCCACACCTTCCTTTGGTGGTTATTGGCCGGGGGCCTAGAACCCCCGGCTTTTTTATGTCCGCACTGGTGGGATCGGTGCTGGGAATTCTCCGGGCGCGAAGCTTGGAAGGTAGCGGCTGTACAAGAACTGATCTCTTACCAATCAACGAGCTACAGTTCCCATGAGAACATCCACGATTCCAAGTCCTAGGCCTCCACCACCGGAATCTTGCCGATCCTCGCCTGCCATTCCCGCGGTCCGGTCTTATGGACGCTGGAGCCCTTGGCGTCCACCGCTACCGTCACCGGCATATCCTTGACCTCGAACTCGTAAATCGCCTCCATGCCGAGATCCTCGAACGCCAGCACCCGCGCCGCCTTGATCGCCTTGGACACCAGATAGGCCGCGCCGCCGACCGCCATCAGATACACCGCCTGGTTATCCTTAATCGCGTCGATGGCGATTTGGCCGCGTTCGGACTTGCCGATCATGCCCAACAAGCCGGTTTGTTCGAGCATCTGGCGGGTGAACTTGTCCATGCGGGTCGCCGTTGTCGGGCCAGCGGGGCCGACCACCTCGTCGCGCACCGGATCGACCGGACCGACGTAGTAGATGAAGCGGTTGGTAAAATCGACCGGCAGCTTCTGGCCAGCGCTGAGCATGTCGGTCATCCGCTTGTGGGCGGCGTCGCGACCAGTCAGCATCTTGCCGTTGAGCAGCAGCACCTCGCCCGGTTTCCAGGTCGCCACCTCGGCGCGGGTGACGGTGGCCAGATCGACCCGGCGGGCGTTGGTCGGCGCGTAGGTCAGCTTCGGCCAGTCGTCCAGGCTCGGCGGCTCCAGCCGGGCCGGACCCGTGCCGTCGAGGTGGAAATGCACGTGGCGAGTCGCGGCGCAGTTCGGCACCATCGCAATCGGCAGGTTGGCGGCGTGGGTCGGATAGTCGAGCACCTTGACATCGAGCACGGTCGTCAGGCCGCCGAGACCCTGCGCGCCGATGCCGAGCGCGTTGACCTTCTCGTACAGTTCGATCCGCAACTCCTCGGCGCGACTCTTCGGACCACGGGCGATCAGTTCCTGAATATCGACCGGGGCCATCAACGACTCCTTGGCCAGCATGAATGCCTTCTCCGGGGTGCCGCCGATGCCGATGCCGAGAATGCCCGGCGGACACCAGCCAGCGCCCATGGTCGGCACCGTCTTCAGCACCCATTCCACCAGATTGTCGGACGGGTTCAGCATCGCGAACTTGGACTTTGCCTCCGAGCCACCGCCCTTGGCCGCGCAAATCACCTCCAAATGATGGCCGGGGACGATCTCGTAATGCACCACCGCCGGGGTGTTGTCCTTGCTGTTCTGCCGCTTGCCGGCGGGGTCGAGCAGCACCGAGGCGCGTAGTTTATTGTCCGGGTTGAGATAAGCGCGGCGCACCCCCTCGTCGACCATCTCCTGCACGCTCAGCGTCGCGTCCCAATGTACGTCCATGCCGACCTTGAGGAAGACCAGCGCGATGCCGGTGTCCTGACAAATCGGGCGGTGACCCTCGGCGCACATCCGCGAGTTGATCAGAATTTGGGTGATAGCATCCTTGGCCGCCGGGCTTTCCTCGCGCTCGTAGGCTTGCGCCAGCGCCTTGATGTAATCGACCGGATGGTAGTAACTGATGTACTGAAAGGCGTCGGCGATGGACTGGATGAAGTCTTCTTGACGGATGGTGGTCATGCTGTGCTCCCGTGGCGAGAAATGAGGCGCGGGGCCGCGCCCGGAACTTGTTATGGCGGCGGCTATTTTACCGCATTCCCACGGGATGGGCGGTGCTGCTCCAGCCACCAGGGTTCCGGCGCAACAAATGGCCACACTTAAGTTTTACGCCCACCCAACGGCTTTGCGGTAACCTTGGCTTGTTTTGACCACATTGGCGGCGCCCCCGCCGCACTTTCATCAGGAGCTTTTTGCCATGGCTGACGATTTCAACGAACGCGCGCTGCGTTACCACCGCATGCCCCCCTACGGCAAGATCGAAGTCACCCCGACCAAGCCGCTCGCCAACCAGCGCGATCTGGCGTTGGCCTACTCGCCCGGCGTCGCCGCCGCCTGCGAGGTGATCGTCGAAGATCCCCGCGAAGTCTCCACCGTCACCGCTCGCGGCAACCTGGTGGCAGTCATCACCAACGGCACCGCTGTGCTCGGTTTGGGCGACATCGGCCCGCTGGCGGCCAAACCGGTGATGGAAGGCAAGGGCGTGTTGTTCAAGAAGTTCGCCGGCATCGACGTGTTCGACATCGAAATCAACGAACGCGACCCCGACAAACTGGTCGAGATCATCGCCAGCCTGGAGCCGAGTTTCGGCGGGATCAATCTGGAGGACATCAAGGCTCCGGAATGCTTCCAAATCGAGCACCAGTTGCGCGATCGGATGAAAATTCCGGTGTTCCACGATGATCAGCACGGCACCGCCATCATCACCGCCGCCGCCGTACTCAACGCCCTGTTGCTGGTGGGCAAGGAGATGAGCCGGGTGAAACTGGTCACCTCCGGCGCCGGCGCGGCGGGCATCGCCTGTCTCGATCTGCTGGTCGGGCTGGGACTGACGCGCAAAAACGTCATCGTGTGCGACAGCCGGGGCGTGATCTATCAGGGCCGGGGTCCGCTCGACCCGGAGAAAGCGGCCTATGCGGCTGACACCCCCGCCCGCACCTTGGCGGAAGCCATCGTCGGCGCCGACATCTTTCTGGGGCTGTCCAAGGCCGGGGTGCTGACCGGGGAGATGGTCAAGACCATGGCTGATAGGCCGCTGATCCTGGCGCTGGCCAACCCGATCCCCGAAATCATGCCGGAAGAAGCCAAGGCCGCGCGGCCCGACGCCATTATCGCCACCGGTCGCTCCGACTATCCCAACCAGGTCAACAACGTCCTCTGTTTTCCCTACATCTTCCGGGGTGCGCTGGACGTGGGCGCCACCACGATCAATCAGGAGATGCAACTGGCCTGCGTCCACGCTCTGGCGGAACTGGTCCACCAGCCGCACTCCCAAGAGGAAACCGCCGCCTACGGCGATCAACAAATCACCTTCGGGCCGGAATACCTGATCCCCAAACCGTTCGAGCCACGCCTGCTACTCACTCTGCCGCTGGCGGTCGCCAAGGCGGCGATGGCCAGTGGCGTCGCCACCCGGCCGATTCAGGATTTCGCCGCCTATCACACCCAACTCAGCCAACGAGTCTACCGTTCCGGCCTGATCATGCGCCCGGTGTTCGACCGCGCCAAGGCCGATCCCCAGCGGGTGATTTACGCCCAAGCCGAAGAAGAACGGATGCTGTGGGCGGTGCAAGGCGTCGTCGACGACGGCCTCGCCAAGCCCATCCTCATCGGGCGGCGCTGGCGGATCGAACAACGCATCGCCGAACTGGGCCTGCGCATCCGTCCCGATCAGGACTTTGAGGTGATCGACCCGCAACACAACCCCTATTACGAGGAATGCTGGCAGGAATACCACCAGTTGCGCGGACGTTACGGGGTCGATCCCAACAAGGCCCGGGTCCGGGTCAACACCCGCGCCACGGTTATCGGCGCGCTGCTGCTGCGCCTCGGCTACGGCGACGCCCTGCTGTGCGGAATGGTCGGCGGCTATCCCGATCATATCGAATACGTGCTGGACATCATCGGCCTGCGCGAAGGGGTGAAAACCCCGGCAGCGATGAATATGCTGATTACCTCGCACGGACCGCTGTTCTTCTGCGACACCGATATCAACGCCGACCCGACCGCCGAGGAAATCGCCGATATCACCTTGCTGGCGGCCGAGGAAGTGGGCCGCTTCGTACCGCCGAAAGTCGCCCTGCTCTCGCACTCCAGCTTTGGTTCACACAAATCGCGGCAAGCCCGCAAGATGGCGGAAGCGCTGCAACTCATCCGTCAGCGCGCCCCGGATCTGGAAGTAGAAGGCGAGATGCGCGGCGACGCCGCCCTGTCCGAGGAACTCCGCAGCCGGGTGTTCCTGCATTCGCGGCTGAAGGGCGTGGCCAATCTGTTGATCATGCCGAATGCCGACGCCGCCAATATTTCCCATAATCTGCTCAAGGAAATCACCAATAGCGTCTCGGTGGGACCGATCACGCTCGGTCTGGCCAAACCAGCGCATATTTTGACCCGCTCGGCGAGCGCGCGGCGGATCATCAACATGACCGCCATCGCCGCCGTGGACGCGCAGGAATTCGCAGTTCAGAAACGCGCCGGACGCAGCTGAACGACGGGCCAGCGCGATCCGCCAAAGCGGCTCTTTGCATCCCCGGAGGTGGCGAGGAAACCCCTCCGGGCTTGGTTCCTGTTTTAGAAAAACATGTTAATTCAAAAGGGTATCAAGATCGACGTTTGCCCACGCCGCCCGTTCGGCGATATACTTGGTTCCCTGTCGGCGACCCATCAAAACTCCATTACAAGGCCCCCGCCGCGTTCGTCATCCGGAATCCCCGCGTCCGGAGGACACCTTCCAGTCGCCGCGCCCTGTCGCGCCGGACTGGAATTCTCCGGTTCATCCGGTCTTGTTGCCTGCCTGACCTAGCGGAGCGCCCGATGTTTACGACCCATCCCTCGCGGGGCCTGTATCGCCCTGAATTTGAAAAGGACAGTTGTGGTTTTGGCCTGATGGCCCAGATGGACAACCGGCCCAGTCACTGGCTGGTCCAAACCTCCATCAACGCCCTGGCCCGCCTGACCCATCGCGGCGCGGTCG
>JBATNZ010000101.1:0-24246 GCA_049290615.1 Candidatus Contendibacter sp. | reverse complement strand
GCAGCACGCCCGGCAGTCCGAGATCAATGGCGCAGGCTTGGGTATTCGGTTCCGCGCCGTAAGCGGTCGCGGCGCCGGAGAAAATTTTACTTTTGGTGGCGAGTTGGGCGTGGATTTCCAGCCCGATGACCGTTTCCCATTCCATCATGTCGCACTACCCCGAATTTTTGAAAGCAATGCCCTCACCCCCAGCCCCTCTCCCGAAGGGCGAGGGGGAGCTTGTCAGGCGAACGCGGCGGGCGCGCGCATATGCCAATCGGTGACCCGCTGGTAGCGATGCGCCACGTTCAGCAGCCGCTCTTCGGCAAAGTAGTCGCCGATGAGCTGCAAGCCCACCGGCCGCCGGCCGACGAAGCCCACCGGCAGCGACAGACCGGGCAGCCCGGCCAGATTCACCGCGATGGTGTAGATATCCGACAGGTACATGGTGATTGGGTCGTCCACTTTTTCGCCGAGATTAAAGGCCACGGTCGGCGAGGTCGGTCCCATGATCACGTCCACCTGTTCGAACGCCAGCCGAAAATCGTCGCTGATCAGCCGCCGGATCTGCTGCGCCTTCAGGTAATAGGCGTCGTAATAACCCGCCGACAGCGCGAAGGTGCCGACCAGAATGCGGCGGGTGACTTCCGTGCCGAAACCTTCGCCGCGCGAGCGGGTGTACAAATCCAGCAAATCCTTCGGATTCTCGCAGCGGTGGCCGTAGCGAACCCCGTCGAAGCGGGCCAGGTTGGACGAACATTCCGCCGGGGCGATCACGTAATAAGCGGGAATCGCCAGTTGGCTGTTGGGCAGGCTGATCTCGACCGTCTCCGCGCCGAGTTTCCGGTATTCGGCGATGGCGGCTTCGACCACGCGAGCGACGTCGCCGTCCAAACCCTCGCCGAAATACTCCTTGGGCAGACCGATTTTCAACCCCGCCAGCGGCCGGTCAAGACTGGCGCTGTAAGCGGGCACGGGGCGATCCACGCTGGTGGAATCGCGCGGATCGAAGCCGGCCATCGCGCCCAGCAACAGGGCGCAATCCTCGGCGGTGCGCGCCATCGGCCCGCCCTGGTCCAGGCTGGAGGCGTAGGCGATCATGCCCCAGCGCGACACCCGGCCATAGGTCGGCTTGATACCGGTGATGCCGCACAGCGCCGCGGGCTGACGGATGGAACCACCGGTGTCGGTGCCGGTGGCGCCGGGCGTCAGTCGCGCGGCCACGGCGGCGGCGGACCCACCGGAGGAACCGCCGGGCACCGCGTCCACATCCCAGGGATTGCGCACCGGGCCGTAGAAACTGGTCTCGTTGGACGAACCCATGGCGAACTCGTCCATGTTGGTCTTGCCGAGCATCACCACGCCGGCGGCGTTCAATTTCTCGACGACCGTGGCGTCATAGGGCGCGATGAAACGGTCCAGCATCCGCGAGCCGCAGGAGGTGCGCACGCCGTTGGTGCAAAAAATATCCTTGTGGGCGATCGGTACGCCGGTCAGCGGTCCCGCCTCGCCCCGCCGCCGGCGCGCATCGGCGGCGCGGGCCTGGGCGAGAGCCGGTTCGGCGGTGACGGTGATGAAGGCGTTCAGCCCTGGATTGAACTGTTCGATGCGCGCCAGGAACGCGCGGGTCAGCTCTTCGCTGCTGAACGCGCCGGCGGCGAGGCCGGAGCTAAGTTGGGCAATCGTTTGGTCGTGCATGGCGGTCGGAGAGGCGGGGTTCATTCGATGACCTTGGGAACCAGATACAAGCCGGCATCGACCTGGGGGGCGATGGCCTGGAACCGCTCGCGCTGGTTGGCTTCGGTGACTTCATCGGCGCGCGGGTGCTGCGCCATGTCGAGGGGATGGGCCATCGGCGCGACGCCGGTGGTGTCCACGGCGTTCATCCGCGCCACCAGATCCAGAATGGCCGACAGATTGTGGGCATGGGCCGGCGCATCCTCCTCGCGGATGGCCAGCCGCGCCAGATGGGCGATTTTGGCGACTTCGGCGGGTCCCAGTGACATCGGGCGAATTCTCCTGACAGCTTGATAAGATTCCTAACCCTAGCATATTTTGCCGGCTTGCTCCCAACCGCCCTGCTTGCTACATTGTCTGCTTTTGACAACCTGGTATTTTCAACAACATGTTCAAATGGTTGCGCGGGAAGTTCTCCAACGATCTTTCAATCGATCTGGGAACCGCTAACACGCTGATTTACGTTCGGGGCGGCGGCATCGTCCTCAACGAACCGTCGGTGGTCGCCATCAATCAGGATCCGGTTCGGGGCATCCGCACCATCGCGGCGGTGGGCACCGACGCCAAGCGAATGCTGGGCCGCACTCCCAACAATCTTTCGACCATCCGCCCGCTCAAGGATGGCGTGATCGCCGACTTTACCGTCACCGAGAAGATGCTCCAGCACTTCATCCGCAAGGTTCACGCTCGCAAGTTCTTCAACCCCAGCCCGCGTGTCCTGATCAGCGTCCCTTGCGGCTCGACTCAAGTCGAGCGGCGGGCGATCCGCGAATCGGCGATGGGCGCGGGCGCGCGGGTGGTGTATCTGATCCCCGAACCGATGGCGGCGGCGATTGGCGCCGGCATCCCGGTTGAGGAAGCGCGCGGCTCGATGGTGTTGGACATCGGCGGCGGCACCTCGGAGGTGGCGGTGATCTCGCTCAACGGCATCGTCTACGCCGGCGCGGTGCGCATCGGTGGCGACCGTTTCGACGAGGCGATCATCAACTACGTGCGCCGCAATTTCGGTGTGCTGATCGGCGAACCCACCGCCGAGCGAATCAAGCACGAGATCGGCAGCGCCTATCCAACCAACGAGGTGCGCGAGATCGAGATCAAGGGCCGCAACCTGGCCGAGGGCGTGCCGCGCAGCTTCACCCTCAACAGCAACGAAATCCTCGAAGCCTTGCAGGAGCCGCTGTCGGGCATCATCAGCGCGGTGAAGATGGCGCTGGAGGCGACCCCGCCGGAGCTGGCCGCCGATGTGGCGGATCGCGGCATCGTCCTCACCGGCGGCGGCGCGCTGATGCGCGACATCGACAAGCTGATCATGGAGGAAACCGGCCTGAACGTGATCATCGCCGAGGATCCGCTGACCTGCGTGGCGCGCGGTGGTGGCCGGGTGCTGGAACTGATCGCCAAGGACGAGCGCGCCATTGATGCCTTCGCCATCGAATGAGCGGTGGCCGTTTTTAAACCCAGCCGGCGCGCTCAATACTTGTTCACGGTCAACCCGAAGGCGACTCTCCAGCTTGGATTGTGGGTGGCGTTGTCCATCGTGATGATGACGGTGGACCATCGCTATCACGCGCTCGATGGCGCACGCGACGTATTGGCGACCGCGATGTATCCATTGCATTACCTGGCGCGGTTGCCCGCCGATATCCAGGGCTGGCTGAGCGAGAATCTCGCCGGCCGCGCCGAACTACTGGCGGAGAACGCCCGGCTGCGCGACAAGCAGGTGTTTCTCAACGCCCAGTTGCAGAAGCTGACTACCCTGGAAGCGGAAAACCGCCGGCTGCGCTCTCTGCTGGAATCGGCGGTCAATGCCCCGGAGCGGGTGTTGATCGCCGAGTTGCTGGCGGTGGATTTCGATCCGTACCGGCATCACATCCTGCTCAACCGGGGTCGCCAGCACGGCATCTATGTTGGCCAGCCGGTGCTCGACCAGCAGGGCATCATCGGCCAGATTATCCGGGCCGATCCCTTCACCTCCACCGCGATATTGATCACCGACCCCAACCACGCCCTGCCGATCCAGATCAATCGCACCGGCGCGCGCACCCTGGCGTTGGGTACTGGAAACTTTCAAGAACTGCAACTGCCGCATATTCCCAACAACGAGGACGTGAAAGTCGGCGATTTGCTGGTGACCTCCGGGATGGGCGGGCGGTTTCCGCGCGGCTACCCGGTGGGCGCGATCACCAAGGTGGAATTCGATCCCGGCAGTCCGTTCGCTCACATCGTCGCCAAGCCGGTCGCGCAACTGGACCGAATCCGGGAAGTGATGCTGCTGGAGAACGAATCGGGCGCCGCGGAACCCGCCAAGCCAGCAGCGAGCGGAGCGGCGGTCGCGCCGTCGCCGCCATGACCATGGTTCGTCCCACCGGCGGCTGGGTCATCGCGGGCAGTTTTCTGTTGGCCTTCGTGGCGGCCAGCATGCCGCTGCCGGGCGGGCTGGACCGGTTCCGGCCGGACTGGGTGGCGATGGTGCTGATTTACTGGTGCATGGCGCTGCCGTACCGGTTCGGGATCGGCATGGGTTGGCTGGTCGGACTGCTGGTGGATGTCGGTCGCGGCGCGTTGCTGGGCCAGCACGCGCTGGCGTTCGCGGCCCTGGCCTATCTGACCTTGCAAACTCACCGACGCATCCGGGTGTTCTCGCCCTGGCGGCAGACGCTCAGCGTACTGGCGTTTCTGCTGATCGAACAGTTTCTGGTGTTCTGGATCAGCGGCGTGATCGGCTACCCACCGCGCGACGGGTGGTATCTGGCCCCGGCGGTGGGCGGTATGATGGGCTGGCCCCTGCTGTTCGTGATCCTGCGCGACATGCGCCGGTATTTCCAAGTTACCTGACCTTCCTGGCCGACGACGATGAAAACCTGGCGTCCATTCGCCAAGTTCCCTACGGACGAGTTGCTGGCCCGGCAAAAGGACAACGCCACCGAGAGCGAACTGTTCTTTCGACGCGCGCTGGTGGCGCTGTTCGCGGTGTTCCTGGGGTTGTTGGCGGTTGCCGGCCGGATGGTGTATTTGCAGGTGCTCAACCACGAGCGCTTTACCCTGTTGTCCGACAGCAATCGGGTCCGCCTGCAACCGCTGCCGCCGACCCGCGGCTTCATCTTCGACCGCAACGGGGTGCTTCTGGCCGACAATCTGGCCTCCTATCACCTGGAGATTACCCGCGAGCAGACCAGGGATATGGACGCCACCCTGGCGGAATTGCGTCAGCGCATCGAACTGACCGATGCCGATATCGAGCGCTTTCGCAAACTGGCCCGGCGCGCTCCGCCCTACACCGGCGTACCACTGCGCTTTCGGCTGAGCGATGAGGAGATCGCCCGGCTGGCGATCGACCTGTACCGGCTACCCGGCGTGGACATCAAGGCCGACCTGACCCGCCGCTATCCGCTCGGGCCGCTGGGCGTTCACGCCATCGGCTACGTCGGCCGCATCGACGAGAGCGAAATGAGCAGGCTCGATCCCGGCCAATACAGCGGCAGCACCCACATCGGCAAGACCGGGGTGGAGCGCTCCTACGAAGACGTGCTGCGTGGGCGCGCCGGCTGGCAGCAGGTTGAGACCAACGCCGACGGCCGGCCGCTGCGGGTGCTTAGCCGCACCCCGCCGACGCCCGGCCAGAATCTCTATCTTGCCATCGACATCCGCTTGCAGGCGGTCGCGGAAAAATTGCTGGAAGGCTACAACGGCGCCATCGTCGCCCTTGACCCCCGCAACGGCGAAATTCTGGCCCTGGCCAGCCAGCCGGTCTATGACCCCAATCCCTTCGTCAACGGTATCGACTTCGCGTCCTACCGCGCGCTGAACACCTCCAAGGACAAGCCGTTGCTCAACCGCGCCCTGCGCGGGATTTACCCGCCCGGCTCCACCATCAAGCCGCTGATGGCCCTGGCCGGGCTCGAATACGGTGTGGTCAACCGCAACAGCGGCGTGTTCTGTCCCGGGTTCTACCGGCTGCCTGGTTCCAGCCACCAGTTCCGCGACTGGAAGCGCGGCGGCCACGGCAGCGTGAGCATGGACCGCGCCATCGCCCAGTCCTGCGACGTGTACTTCTACAACCTAGCGTTGAATCTGGGCATCGACCGCACGCATGAGTTCCTGGACCGGTTCAGCATGGGTCGGCCGACTGGCGTCGATTTGCCTGGCGAGAAAGGCGCGCTGCTGCCATCCCAGGAGTGGAAGCGTCTGGTGCAGAAACAGCCCTGGTTTGGCGGCGACAGCCTCAGCGCCGGCATCGGCCAGGGCTATTTTCTGGCCACGCCGCTGCAACTGGCCCACGCGGTCGCCGTCATCTCCCAGCAGGGCAAGAATTTTCAACCGCGGGTGCTGCATGCCACCGAGCACCCCGGCACCCGGGTCAAGACGCCGGAAGCGCCGCGGCCGTTGCCGCCGGTCATAGTCAAAAATCCCCGGTTCTGGGATGCGGTGATCGCCGGGATGATTCACGTAGTCGAGGGCGGGACCGCCCACAAGATCGGCGCCGGCGCCAAGTACCGGATCGCCGGCAAGACCGGCACCGCCCAGGTCTTCACCCTGGGCCAGGGCGAGCGCTACAACGCCAAGCGCCTGGCCAGGCACCTGCTGGATCACGCGCTGTTTATCGCCTTCGCCCCGGTTGAGGAGCCGCGCATCGCTGTGGCGGTGATCGCCGAGCACGGCGGCGGCGGCAGTTCCACCGCCGCGCCGCTGGCCCGCAAGGTCATGGATGCTTATCTGCTGAACAAGTACGACGATTCCATCACCGCCGGGATTCAAGCCGCTCAGGACGGCCAAGCGCGTGGCGAGTGACTGCAAACCCACATCGGCTCGAATCGGATCGCTGCTGCTGACGGCTGACCGCTTGGAGGACGCCAGCGGCAAGTTCCTCAAGCTGCTCTATCTCGATCCGTTCCTGCTGATGGGGTTGCTGGCGATATCGGGCCTGGGGCTGGTGGTGCTCTACAGCGCCGGCCAGCGCGATCTCCACCTGGTGATCGGTCAGGCCATCCGGCTTGGTCTGGGATTTGTCATCATGCTGGCACTGGCGCAACTGCCGCCGCGTTACTTCCGGTTCTGGTCGCCGTGGATTTATCTGATTGGCATTCTGTTGCTGCTGGCGGTCATGGTCGCCGGCGACGTCTCCAAGGGCGCGCGGCGTTGGCTGGATTTGGGCGTGGTGCGGTTCCAGCCTTCGGAGATCATGAAGCTCGCCGTGCCGATGACGATGGCCTGGTTCTTCGCCGACAAACCGTTGCCGCCACGCTGGTGGCATCTGTTGGGTGGGGCGCTGCTCACCGCCATTCCCTTCATCCTGATCGCCGAACAGCCGGACTTGGGCACGGCGTTGGTGGTGGGCTGCGCCGGCGCGTTCGCGCTGTTCCTGGCTGGCCTGAGCTGGTTGCTCCTGCTCGGGCTGGCCGGCGCGCTGGGCGCGGCGGTTCCGCTATTCTGGATCTACGTCATGCACGACTACCAGCGCCAGCGGGTGCTGACCTTCCTGGATCCGGAAAGCGATCCGCTGGGGGCGGGCTACCACATCATCCAATCCAAAATCGCCATCGGCTCGGGCGGCATCTATGGCAAGGGTTGGTTGAATGGCACCCAGTCGCATCTGGATTTTTTGCCGGAGGGCTCGACCGATTTTATTTTCGCCGCGTTTTCGGAGGAATTTGGCCTGGTTGGCGCCTGTTTGCTGTTGGTTCTGTACCTTTTTATCATCGCCCGTGGCCTGTACATGGCCAGCCGGGCGCCCGATACCTACACGCGGTTGCTGGCCGGTAGTCTCGTTTTGATTTTTTTCCTCTATGCTTTCGTGAACTCCGGCATGGTTTCCGGCCTGTTGCCGGTGGTGGGTTTGCCGCTCCCACTGTTCAGTTATGGCGGAACCTCACTGGTGACGCTCATGGCGGGTTTCGGTATGCTGACGAGCATCTATACCCACCGCCGGAACCCGACGCGATGACCGCCATCCTGGCCCACGACGAGACTAGCGAGTGAAGAGACTGTATCTGCTCGGTATTGCCCTGTTGTTGAGCGCCTGCGCGCCGCCGGCGCCGGCGCCGGTCCGGCTGCCGCTGGACCTTCCCAACTCGCCGTCCACGCCGGCGCCGGAGACAACCACGACCGGTTCCTCCGTCACGAATCCCGGCCAGCCACTGGTCCGCCGGGCCGACGTCCAGGCTTTCATCCGCGAGATGGCGGCCCGGCATGGCTTCAACGCGGCGCGCCTGCAGGCGGTGTTCGCCCGCGCCTACGCCCAGCCCAGCATCATCGCCGCCATGTCCCGGCCGGCCGAGGCCAAGCCCTGGTATGCCTACCGGACGATTTTCGTCAATCCCAAGCGCATTCAGGGCGGAGTTGAATTCTGGCGGGCCAACGAAGCGGCGCTGGCCCGGGCCGAGCAGGTTCACGGGGTGCCGCCGGAAATCGTGGTCGCCATCATTGGGGTGGAAACCCAGTACGGCGGCAACATGGGCAAGTACCGGGTGCTGGAAGCCCTGTCCACCCTGGCCTTTGACTATCCCCGGCGCGCGGCCTATTTCCGCAAGGAATTGGAAAATTTCCTGCTGCTGACCCGGGCGGAAGGCATTGATCCGCTGGTCCCGCGCGGTTCCTACGCTGGAGCCATGGGATTCGGGCAGTTCATGCCGGGCAGTTTCCGCTCCTACGCGGTGGACTTCGACGGCGACGGCCACCGCGACCTGTGGCGCAATCCCCACGATGCCATCGGTAGCGTGGCGAACTACTTCAAGCAGCATGGCTGGCGCACCGCCGCGCCGGTCGCCGCGCCGGCTCAGGTCAGCGGCGCGGCCTATCCGGCCCTGGTCAGCCGCCAGTTGGGCCAGCCCCAGTACAGCGTCGCCAGCCTGCAAGCCCAGGGTGTCACGCTCCAGGCGCCGGTTAGCAGTGTCCAGGCTGCGATGCTGCTGGAATTCCAGGGACGGGAAGGGCCGGAATATTGGTTGGGGTTCGACAATTTCTACGTCATCACCCGCTATAACCATAGCCAGTTGTACGCCATGGCGGTGTACCAACTGGGCCAGGAAATCCGCGAGCGTCATGAGCGGCCTTATGCCGGCGCCCCCAAGCCGGAACGCGTGACTCGCGCTGACTGAGTCATATTCTGAAAACCCACAAAAATAGCACCGTTTGGGCGCGCTCCCCGCACGTCCCCGGTGGTAGGGAGGAATTTTTATGGCCAAATCTTCTTGGAGCCATGCCTTGGTTTGGGTATCGTTGGCGGGCGCGCTGGCTGGTTGTAGCACCGTTCCCGACAACCAGCAGCCAGCGCACCCGCCGCTGAACGCCCTGGATGCCGCCACGACCGGCGACGAACCGGTCCCCCAGGTCGAATCACCCAGTCGCACGGGCAATGCCGATACCTATGTGGTGTTCGGCCGGCGCTACCGGGTCAAGGAAACCAGCGCGGGCTACCGGGAACGGGGCACCGCGTCCTGGTATGGCTGGGATTTTCACGGTCGCAAGACGTCCAGCGGTCCGCCCTTCAACATGTTCGAGCTGACCGCCGCCCATAAAAGCCTGCCGCTGCCGACCTACGTGCGGGTGACCAATCTGGAGAACGGTCGCAATACCGTGGTCAAGGTCACCGATCGTGGACCCTTCGTTGGCACGCGGCTCATCGATCTGTCCTACGCCGCCGCCGTCCGGCTCGGGATGCAGGATCGGGGCACCGCCCCGGTGGAAGTGGTTGCGCTGGAGCCGTATCAGTTCCTGCCGAAGCTGGCGGCTTACCGCGCCGAACAGCGGGAACTGCTGGCCAGCCGCGCGGAGTGGGCGAAACCGAAGACCGAAGCCGCCGAGATCGAGTTCGCCCGCGCGGCGCCGATTCGACCTTCGGCGCCAGCGCGAGTGCTGGCCAGCCTGGAACGGAACCCGCTCCCGGTTAAGACACCGGCGGCGCGGCTGGCGCTGGTGGACGTGGAACGTAATGCGCCGAAAGCGGTGGCGAAGACGCCGACGCGGCTGGCGCCGGCGGGCGTGGAACGTAATGCGCCGAAAGCGGTGGCGAAGACGCCGATGCGGCTGGCGCTGGCGGGCGTGGAACGTAATGCGCCGAAAGCGGTGGCGAAGACGCCGACACGGCTGGCGCTGGCGGATGTGGAACGTAATGCGCCGAAAGCGGTGGCGAAGACGGCGAACGTGAAGCCGACCAGAGCGGAGGATGACCGCAATCCAGGGCGCGCGGGCATTCGCCCGCCCTCCGCCGCGCCAGCGCTGAAAGGCAGGGAAGCCGTGGTTAAGCCGCCGCTTCCAGCCACGAACGCCAACCGTAATGGCAAACCAGTTCCGCCGCGTCAGGCCAGCGCGTCCGGGCCGATGGCGGTTCGGTTGGCCAGCCTGAAGACCAGCCGGTCGCGCGGCGTCGCGGATTGATGCGGACTTTGATTGTTCCCGTCACCGTAATCCGCAACCGCCTGGCCGTGTCATTACGGCCAGGCGGTTTGTTTTTGGGCCGGATTTCTCGCTAGAATCCCCTGCCAACGAGTTTGCCACCACGGAAGACTGCCGCGACATGCCGTATTCAACTGTAGTCCGCACCCTGTTCTTGCCATTTTTCGTTTTCGCGCTGCTGACGCTGAGCTGGACCGCCGCGCGGGCCGAACCCATCCCGCCGCCGCCGCAGGCGCCGGTGCGCGGCTATATTCTGCTGGATCACCAGAGTGGCAGCGTTCTGGCGGAGATGAAGAGCGACGAGCGGATGGAGCCAGCCAGCATCACCAAGCTGATGACCGCCTATGTCGTTTACAAAGCGCTGAAAACCGGCAAGATTCACCTGGACGATCAGGTGACCATCAGCGAGAAGGCCTGGCGCACGTCCGGTTCCAAGATGTTCGTCAAGCTTGGAACGCAAGTGTCGGTGGAAGATCTGCTGATGGGCATGGTGGTGCAGTCCGGCAACGACGCCACCGTGGCGCTGGCCGAGCATGTGGCCGGTTCCGAGGAAACCTTCGCCAAGCTGATGAATCAGGAGGCGGAGCGGCTGGGGATGAAGAACAGTCGTTTCACCAACGCGCCGGGATTGCCCGATCCCAACCATTACATGTCCGCTCGTGACATCGCGATTCTGACCCGAGCGCTGATCCGCGACTTTCCCGACCAGTATCCCCGCTACTCGGTGCGCAGTTTCAAGTACAACAACATCGAGCAGCAGAACCGCAACCGGCTGTTGCTGACCGATGCCTCGGTGGACGGGGTCAAGACCGGCCACACCGAATCAGCCGGTTATTGTCTGGTGTCCTCGGCCAAGCGCAACGACACCCGACTGATCGGCGTGGTGCTGGGCGCCCAGAAGGAGAAGGAGCGCTTTCAGGCCAGCCAGGCGCTGCTGAACTACGGCTTCAGCTTTTTCGAGAGCCGCAAGCTGCACGATGCCAACACGCCGGTTGTGACCGCCCGGATTTGGAAGGGCCAGGAAAACGAACTGCCGCTGGGCGTGGTCCATCCACTGTACGTGACCGTGCCCAAGGGGCAAGCCGCGCAGGTCAGCACCACGACCACGGTGCAGCCAACCATCATCGCGCCGGTTCAGAAGGATCAGCCGTTTGGCGAAATCGTGGTCAAGCTGGGCGATCAGGAAGTGAGCAAAACGCCGCTGGTGGCGCTGCGGGACGTGCCGGAGAGCGGCTGGTTCGGGCGAATGATCGACGCGATCCTGCTGTTCTTCCATTCCCTGTTCGGTTGAGCGCGAACAGCCGGGAAGGCAGCCGCCATGAACGCTGAATCGCCGTTGCAATTCCCCTGTGATTTTCCCATCAAGGTGATGGGCGCCGGCGGTCCCGAGTTCCAAACGCTGGTGGTGGATGTGGTGCGCCGGCACGCCCCCGATCTGGACGAGGCGCGGGTGCGGGTGCGGGACAGCCGCGCTGGTCGCTATCAGTCGGTGACGGTGGTGGTGCGCGCCCGCGACCGTGCGCAACTGGACGCCATTTATCAGGATCTGAGCGGCTGTCCGCCCGTCAAAGTGGTGCTGTAGCCCACTGTTTTCAAACCACCCCGGCGCTGCGCGCCACCCCTCCTTGTCCAGGGAGGGGAAATAGTAGTGACCTCGCGCGAGGACTACGGTGAATTCCCATTCCGAACTCCTGCTGTTTCGCCGCCTGGGTCGCCGGGACTACGCGCCGGTGTTCGCCGCCATGCGGGCATTCACCGAGGCCCGCGCCGCCGACACGCTGGACGAACTGTGGTGGGTCGAGCATCCGCCGGTATTCACCCAGGGATTGGCCGGCAAGGCCGAGCATCTTCTGGCGCCGGGTGATATTCCCGTCGTTCAGGTGGATCGCGGCGGCCAGGTGACCTATCACGGGCCGGGGCAGGTGGTGGTGTACTGCCTGCTGGACGTGCGGCGCCTGGGATTGAGCGTGCGGGCGCTGGTGACGGTGCTGGAGCGGGCGGTGATCGACCTGCTCGCCGCCCACGGCGTCGCCGCCCACGCCCGGCCCACCGCGCCGGGGGTTTACGCCGGGGACGCCAAGGTGGCCTCGCTGGGGCTGCGCCTGCGTCAGGGCCGCAGCTATCACGGCCTGAGCCTCAACGTGGCCATGGATCTGGAGCCGTTCACCCGCATCAATCCCTGTGGTTACCCCGGCCTGCGGGTGACTCAGTTGCGCGATCTCGGCGTGGATCTCACGCTCGCCGCCGCCGCCGAGGAGCTGCTGCCGCGCCTTGGCCGCTACTTGGGCCATGCCCGCTTCGGCGACACCGAGGGGTTGCCCTGATTTCCAGAATCCAGCCGTGATCCAGCGCGGGATTTATGGATGAATTCGCGGCATAATCCCGAGTCGAAAGCTTGGTTGTCCGCCCCATCCCATCCCATCCCATCCCATCCCATCCAGGAACAGGTCATGTCCGATTCCCCCGTTTCCCGCGATACCTCCGCTGCGCCAGCGCCGAAAACCGCTCCCCAGCCGGGCGAGAAGCTGCGCGGCGCGGACAAGGTCGCTCGCATTCCGATCAAGATCGCGCCGACCGATCCCAAACAGCGCTTGCGCAAGCCGTCCTGGATTCGCGCTCCATTCCCCGGCACGCCGGAAGTGCAGCGGCTCAAGCAGATTCTGCGCGACAACCGTCTGCACACGGTCTGCGAAGAAGCCAGTTGCCCCAATCTGGGCGAATGCTTCGGTCACGGTACCGCTACTTTCATGATCATGGGCGCCATCTGCACCCGGCGCTGTCCGTTCTGCGATGTGGGCCACGGCCGGCCCAACCCACTCGATCCCGAGGAGCCGGAAAATCTGGCGCGCACCGTGGCGGCGATGGGGCTGAAATACGTGGTGATCACCTCGGTGGACCGCGACGACCTGCGCGACGGCGGCGCGGCCCATTTCGCCGATTGTGTCCGAGCGGTGCGCGCCGCGCGGCCAGGCATCGTCATCGAAACCCTGACGCCCGACTTCCGCGGTCGGATGGATGTGGCCCTGGACATCCTGGAGCGGGAGCCGCCGGATGTATTCAACCATAATCTGGAGACCGTGCCGCGCCTGTACCGACAGGCCCGGCCGGGCGCTGATTACCAATACTCGCTGACCTTGCTCAAGCGCTTCAAGGAACGGCGGCCGCGCATCCCGACCAAATCGGGGTTGATGCTGGGCTTGGGCGAGACCACGGTGGAAATCGAATCGGTCATCCGCGAACTGCGCGCTCACGATGTGGAGATGCTGACGCTCGGCCAGTATTTGCAGCCCAGCATCCACCACCTGCCGGTGGAACGTTACGCGCCGCCGGAGGAGTTCGATCACCTGCGCGAGTTCGGCGAGGCGCTCGGTTTTACCCATGTCGCCTCCGCGCCGCTGGTGCGCTCGTCCTATCACGCCGACGCGCAGGCCAGGGGCGCCGGGGTGGCTTAAGCGCGAGGTGATCCGGTGGCGCCGACCGAGTCTCGCCGGAGTTTTTTCCACCCTGTCCACCCTTGAGGAAACTTGCGGGCCGCGTATTATCTAATGGTCAGCCCATGACCCGGGCGGAGCGACGCAACCCGGGCGCGTCGCCACCGGACACTCAACAACTTTACATCCTCTCAGCAGATGCCTTAGCAATGCCATGAGCACGGAATATTCATCATCATCCGATCAAGATCACGGTCTGGTCGTTGAACCAGCGAAGCCGGAACTCAAGCAACCACCGTTGTACAAGGTGATCCTGCTGAACGACGACTACACGCCGATGGAATTCGTGGTGCGGATTCTGGAACGCTTTTTCGGGATGGGCCAAGAACAGGCCACCCAGATTATGCTGCACGTCCACACCCGGGGCTGGGGCGTGTGCGGGGTCTATACCCACGATATCGCGGAAACCAAGGTGGCGCAGGTGACCAAATTTTCCCGCCGCCACCAGCATCCGTTGCTGTGCACCATGGAAGAAGCCTAACTTTCAAAACCACCGAGCGCGATTCGAGGTGCGAGTATGTTGAGCAAGGATTTGGAATTTTCCATCAATCTTGCGTTCCGCGAGGCGCGGGATCGGCGCCACGAGTTCATGACCATCGAGCATCTGCTGCTGGCCCTGCTGGACAATCCAGCGGCGGCGGAGGTGCTGCGGGCCTGCGGCGCCCACCTGGACCGGCTGAAACGCGATTTGCAGATTTTTATCCGCGACAACACCCCGATTCTGCGGGCGGACGACCCGCGCGAGACCCAGCCGACCCTGGGGTTTCAGCGGGTATTGCAACGGGCGGTGCTGCATGTGCAGTCCTCCGGCAACCGGGAAGTCACCGGCGCCAACGTGCTGGTTGCCCTGTTCGGCGAGCAGGAATCGCAGGCGGTGTATCTGCTCAAGCAGCAGGAAATCAACCGGCTGGACGTGGTGAATTACATTTCGCACGGCATTTCCAAGGCGGCCGACGAGCCGGAATCGGCCACGCCCCACGCCGAGGAAAATGCTGAGAGTCAGAACGCCAAGCCGCTGGAGAATTTTGCCAGCAACCTCAACGAGCTGGCGCGGCAGGGGCGTATCGATCCGCTGATCGGCCGCCGCGAGGAAGTCGAGCGCACCATTCAGATCCTGTGCCGGCGGCGCAAGAACAACCCGCTGTTCGTCGGCGAGGCCGGGGTCGGCAAGACCGCCATTGCCGAGGGGCTGGCCAAGATGATCGTGGACGGCGAGGTGCCGGACGTGCTGCGCAACGCCACGATGTACGCCCTGGATCTGGGCGCGCTGGTGGCCGGCACCAAATATCGCGGCGATTTCGAGAAGCGGCTGAAGGCGGTGCTGGCGCAGTTGCGCAAGGAGCGCAACGCCATCCTGTTCATCGATGAGATCCACACCATTATCGGCGCCGGTGCGGCCTCCGGTGGGGTGATGGATGCCTCGAACCTGATCAAGCCGATGCTGGCCTCGGGCGAGATGAAGTGCATCGGCTCGACCACTTATCAGGAATATCGCGGCATCTTCGAGAAGGATCGGGCGCTGGCGCGGCGGTTCCAGAAGATCGACGTGGTCGAGCCGTCGGTCGAGGAAACCTATCAGATCCTCAAGGGACTGAAGACCCGGTTCGAGGAACATCACGACGTCAAGTACGCCGACAAGGCGCTGCGGGTGGCGGTGGAGCTGTCGGCGCGCTACATCAACGACCGCCATCTGCCCGACAAGGCCATCGATGTCATCGACGAGGCCGGCGCCAGCCAGCGACTGCTGCCGGTCGCCAAACGCAAGAAGGTGATCAACGTCACCGACATCGAGACCATCATCGCCAAGATGGCCCGTATCCCGCCCAAGACGGTATCGTCGTCGGACAAGGATGTGCTGCGCAACCTGGAGCGGGATCTGAAACTGGTGGTATTTGGTCAGAACGAGGCCATTGATACCCTCGCCACCGCGATCAAAATGGCGCGGGCTGGGCTGGGCAACGAGCAGAAACCCATTGGCAATTTCCTGTTCGCCGGCCCGACCGGGGTGGGCAAAACCGAGGTGACCCGCCAGTTGGCCAGGATCATGGGCATCGAACTGATCCGTTTCGACATGTCCGAGTACATGGAGCGGCATACGGTGTCGCGGCTGATCGGCGCGCCGCCGGGCTATGTCGGCTTCGATCAGGGCGGTTTGCTGACCGACGCCATTCTGAAGCACCCGCACGCGGTGCTGCTGCTGGACGAGATCGAGAAGGCGCACCCGGACGTGTTCAATCTGCTGCTACAGGTCATGGACCACGGCTCGCTGACCGACAACAACGGTCGCAAGGCGGATTTCCGCAGTGTCATCCTGGTGATGACCACCAACGCCGGCGCCGAACAGATGGACCGGGCGTCCATCGGGTTTACGACGCAGGACCACAGCAGCGATGGCCTGGACGTCATCAAACGGATGTTTACGCCGGAATTTCGCAACCGACTGGACGCCATCGTGCAGTTCAAGGCGCTGACGCCGTCGATCATCGCCCAGGTGGTGGACAAGTTCCTGATCGAACTGGAAGCGCAACTGGAGCCGAAAAAGGTCACGCTGGAGGTGGACAAGGAGGGGCGGGAGTGGCTGGCCAAGCGCGGCTACGATCCCCGGATGGGCGCGCGGCCGATGGCGCGGATCATCCAGGAGAGCATCAAGCGCCGTCTGGCCGAGGAGCTGTTGTTCGGCCGGCTGATGAACGGTGGGCATGTGAGCGTCACCGCGCGCGCCGGCGATCTGCAAGTGGAAATCGCCGAGGAAGAGGTGGTGCCCTGAGACGGGGATCTGGGGTAGTCGGCGGCGCGCGGCCCGGGGCCGCTGGCTACCATGCAATACCGAAGGAGCAATAACGACCGGGATTAGCTGCCTGACTCAGCGCCCGCGATAGGTGATGCGGCCCTTGCTGAGATCGTAGGGGGTCAGTTCCACCTTTACCTTGTCGCCGGTCAGGATGCGGATGTAATTCTTGCGCATTCGGCCGGAGATATGCGCCGTGATCACGTGGCCGTTTTCCAGCCGTACCCTGAACGTGGTGTTGGGCAGGGTATCAACCACGGTGCCCTCCATTTCAATGTGGTCTTCTTTCGACATAAATCCTCGCTGACACGCTGTTTCTGGCCTTGGTAAAAAGACCTGCCACCATAACGAAAATCCTGGGGCGCGGCAAGTTACACGACCGGAAAGCTGGTGAGTTCGCGTTTTAATGCGAACCTTCGTCGGTGAGCATCACCGATCAAGTTTCCAGGATTTTCACAATGCTCCTGAATCACAACGTCTGACGTTAAAGACCTATCATGGCAAGCATCGAGTTCTGGTTTGATTTCGCCAGCACGTATAGCTATCCCGCAGTGGCAAGAATTGAAACGCTGACGCGCGAGGAAGGGGTTGCCGTTGTCTGGAAGCCGTTTTTGTTGGGGCCGATCTTCCAGCGACAAGGCTGGAACGATTCGCCGTTCAACCTCTACCCCACGCAGGGCCGCTATATGTGGCGCGATCTCGAACGCATCTGCGCGGATTTGGGTATACCGTTGCGGCGACCGTCGGTTTTCCCCCGTAACGGCGTGCTGGCGGCGCGGGTCGCCTGCTGGTTCGCAGTGGAACCTTGGCTCCCGGAGTTCGTGCGGCAAGTTTTCCGTGCCAACTTCGCCGACGATCGGGATATCTCCAGTCGCACGGTTGTTGAGGCATGCCTCGACCGTGTTGGAGTGTCGGGCGCCGAGAAAATTGAACAGGCTTTGATCCCCGCCAGCAAGGACAGGCTACGGGCGCAAACCGAACATGCGGGGGCCATCGGTGTATTCGGCGCGCCGACCTTCATCGTTGATCAAGAGATTTTCTGGGGCAACGACCGCCTGGAGCGGGCAGTGGCGTGGCGCAAATCGCCCGGCCTCAACCAGATCGCTTAAGGTCTCACCTGCCGGCGCCGCCTTGGCTTCGGTACCATCGGGCACTGTCGTGACCGAGCCACGCAAGCATCTGTTGATCGTCTACCACTCCCAGACCGGCCACACCCGAACGATGGCGCGGGCGGTTCTGCGCGGCGCGCGGCGGGTACCGGAGGTCGAAACGTGGCTAAAAATGGCCCTGCGCGCCAGCCTGGACGATCTGCTGTGGGCGCACGGCCTGCTGCTGGGCACACCGGAGAATTTTGGCTACATGGCGGGGGCGTTGAAGAACTTTCTGGATCGCACCTATTATCCGGCGCAGGGCAAGGTCAACGGTTTGCCCTACGCGGTGTTCATCAGCGCGGGCAACGATGGCGCCGGGGCACTGACCAGCATCGAGCGTATTGCCCGTGGCTATCCGCTCAAGCCAGTTTGCGAGCCGATCATCGCCAGGGGTGAGCTGACCGCCGACGTGCTGCAACGCTGCGAGGAACTGGGCGAAACCATGGCGTTGGGAGTGGCATGGGGCGTTTTCTGAGGCTGAAGCAGCGGCGGCGCGATTGACCGCCGGCGAGGTGGCGCGGCTGGCGGCGGTGCTGCCCAATCCGCTGCGCTACCGGGTGGATCAACCCTCGGCCTACGTGCTCAAACGCCAGCGCTGGATCGAACGGCAAATGCGGCAGTTGGGCGGCGCCGCCTATCTTGACAAACTTTGCTCTTTGTAACCGGCCGCCGGCAAGATCGCTGCCAAAGTCATCAATCACTACGGCGATGAGGACCTGACATGAAAGTCAAGTTCATGGCGTTCGGCGAGATTGAGATCGACGGGCAGCGCTACGATCACGACGTGATGATCGACGGCGGCACCCTCCGCGCGATCTCGCCGAGCCGCACCTTGACCTGTTGGCTCCATAGGGGTTCCGGACCGTTGCGGGAACCTCACCCCAGCCGGGCGCGGCCCGCCGACCGACTCAACCCGACTCCGCCGCCGCGCCGCCGTCGAGCAGGGCGTGGAGCTTTTCCGCGAGTTGCGCCTTGCGGTAGGGTTTGTCCAGCAAGTCGCTGCCCGCCGGGCGGTCGCTGAACCGGCTGAGGTGCGCTTCGGCATAGCCCGAGGTGAATAAGACTTTGAGGTCGGGTCGTCGCTGGAGGGCGTGCCGCGCGAGGTCCACCCCGCTCAGAGGGCCCGGCAGGACCACGTCCGCGAACAGCGCCGCCACCTGGGGGGTGGCCTCCAGCACCGCCAGCGCCGCCGCCGCCGTCTCCGCCTCGACGGTCCGGTAGCCCAAACTCGCCAACATGCGCACGGCCATCCGGCGCACCGCGCCCTCGTCCTCCACCACCAGGATCGTTGGCCGCTGGCCGGGGCCGGGACACCCCGGCTCGGAAGGGGTTTCGACGGCCGCGCCGGCGTCCGCCTCCGCCGCGGGCAGATAGAGGCGGAGCGTCGTTCCCCGGCCCACCTCACTGTCGAGATGAACGAACCCACCGGACTGTTTCACCAGGCCATGGACCATGCTGAGTCCCAGCCCGCTGCCCCGTCCGACCGCCCGGGTGGTAAAGAAGGGCTCGAAGGCATGCCGTTGCACCTCCGGCGTCATGCCGCTGCCGGTGTCGCCGACCGCCAGCACGACGTACTGCCCGGGTTCCACTTCATAAAGCCGGGTGTGCGCGGCGTCCTCGTGCAGCCAGTAATTGGCCGTCTCAACGCTCAGTTGTCCACCAAGGGGCATCGCATCGCGCGCGTTGACCACCAAATTGAGCAGCGCGGCTTCGAATTGGCCCGGATCGATGACGGTCGGGAGCAGGTCCTCGGCCAAGCGCGTCCGCAAGACGATGGTCTCGCCCAGATTGCGACGCAGCAGATCGCTCAGGCCGGCCACCAGTTGATTCAGGTCCGTCCGTTTCGACCGCAGGGGCTGGCGCCGCGCGAACGCCAGCAGGCGATGGGTCAGGCTGGCGCCGCGTTCCACCGCCGCCAACGCCTCGTGCATCAGGTTGCCCAGCGCCGGGTCCTGGAGCTGCTCCGCCAGGAGTTCGAGATTCCCCAGGATAATCGCCAACAGGTTGTTGAAGTCGTGGGCCATCCCCCCGGTGAGCTGCCCGACCGCCTCCATCTTCTGCGCTTGCCGCAGGCTCTCTTCGGTGAGCCGGCGTTGGGTGACGTCGCGGGCCAGCAACACCACCATCGGTCCGCCCGGCAGCGTCGCGTCCAAGGGGGCGAGCCGCACCTCGAACGTGCGCGGGCCGATTTTAGGGATCGGCAGCTCGTATTCCAGGCTCTGGATCTGGCCGGTTCGCAGGGTTTGGCGAATGGCTTCGAGCACCTGCTCCGCCACCGCCGCCGGCAGTCTCTCGCCGAGCCGCCGGCCCCGCAGCGCCTCGGGCTTGGTATAGAGCAGCTCGGGCCGGGCGGTCAGAACCTCGACGTAGCGCCCCTCCTCATCCAAGACCAGCAGCACGTCGGGGACGGCGTGGACGATGGCCCGTAGCCGCGCCTCGCTTTCGCGCAAGGTCTGTTCGGCCCGCCGGCGCGCGGTGATGTCCTGTTTCACCGCCACGAAGTGCCCGATGGTCCCGTCCGGATTCCGCACCGGCGTGATCGTCATGGCTTCGGGGTACTGGCTGCCGTCCTTGCGCCGGTTGACGATCTCCCCCTCCCACACCCGTCCCGCCAGAATGGTCCGCCAGAGGTCCGCGTAAAACTCCTGGCTGTGAGCACCCGAGCGCACCAGGTCGCGCGGGTTCCGGCCGAGCACCTCGTCCGGGGGGTAGCCGGCCAGGACCGAGAAAGCCGGGTTGGCCCATTCGATCCGTCCCGCGCGGTCGGTGATGACGATGGCGTTGGCGGCCGCTTCGAGGGCGGCGCCCTGCAACCGCAGCGTTTCCTCGGCCCGCCGGCGCGCGGTGATGTCGCTCAGCACGACGCGGCCCACGGGCGCGCCGGCGGCGTCCCGCGCGACGGTGGCTTCCAGATTCGCCCAGAATGCCGTTTCGTCCTTTTTCATCATCCGCAGTTCGCACGCCCGCGGCGCGCCTGTCGCAAAGAGCTGTTTGCGGAAGAGGTAGTAGATCGTCTGATCTTCGGGAAAGATAAAGCGGGAGATCGGCTGCTTGAGCAGCGCGCTCCGGGCCACGCCCAGCAGGGTGGCGGCGGTGAGGTTGGCCTCCAGGATCAGTCCCCTCTCGGAGAGGGTGCAATAGCCCACCGGCGCCAGGTCGTAGAGGTCGAAATAGCGCGCCCGCGCGGTGTCCAGTTCCGCCTGCGCCCGGCGCAACTCCTCGTTCTGCATCTCCAGCTCGATCTGATGCACCCGCAGTTCGTGAAGCGCCTGCCGGATGCCGTCGGGCGACCGGGATTCCAGGTCTTCCAACGACTGGGCCGCTTCTTTCCGGGCGATCTCTTCGGCCCGCCGGCGCAGTTCGGGCCGGTCATCCTGGCTTTTCATGGTGCGTTTCCCCCATTCGATCCATTCTTTGATTCTGTCGGCCGTTCCGTGGTCGCAATCGCATACCTCCGCCCGGTCTCGTTCACCAAAGCGGTGGAGACCATCGAGACGTCAAGGACCGTACCATCCTTGGCGATTCGTTGGGTACGATACGGTTCCAGAATTTCGGCCTGGCACAGCTTCAGTACGTCGGCCAACGCTGCTTCTCGCAGCCCCTCCGGGACCCGGTCGCGGACGTTCATCCCCAGCGCCTCGGCTTCGCTCCACCCATACATCCTCACCGCGCCCGGGTTCCAGGCCAGGATGCGGCCCTCCAGGTCCTGCACGGTGATGGCATCGTGGGCATCGCGCACCACCACGGCCAGACGGAGCTGGTCATTGGCTTGCCGCAGCGCTTCTCGCGTCCGCTCCATCTCCGTGATGTCCACAAAGGTGATCACCGCGCCCTCGATCACATTGTCGAGCGTGCGGTAGGGCTGGATGCGCAGCGTGTACCACTGGCCCGCCGTGGTCCGCACGACCACCTCTTTGGGCGCCAGCGTGTCCAGCACCGCCTGCGCGTCCGCCACCAGGCGGTCGTAGCCGACCAGGTTGGAGACGAGGTGGCTTACGGGCCTCCCCACGTCGCTCAGGAGCAGGTTGATGATCTTGGAGGCGGGGGGGGTGAAGCGCAGGATGCGCAGCCGATGATCCACAAAGACGGTGCCGATGCCGGTGCCGGCCAGCAGGTTGCTCAGGTCGTTGTTGGATTGCGACAAATCCGCCACCTTGGTTTGCAGTTCGGCGTTGACCGTGGCCAGTTCCTCGTTGACCGATTGCAATTCCTCCCTGGAGGTCTCCAGTTCCTCGTTGGTGGATTGCAATTCTTCGTTCACCGACTGCATCTCCTCGTTGGAGGATTTAAGCTCTTCGTTGGCGGTCTCCAGTTCCTCATGGGTGGTCTGGAGGTACTCTTCCTTGGCCCGCAGTTCCTGCTCGAGCGCCGCGATGCGCGCGTCGGCGTCCGTACCGGGGCCGGCCGCCCCCGCGCCGGCTGGCACGGTGGGGGTCGGTTGCGCCGATTCGTGGGCGGAGGGCGGCGCTTCCTCCAGGACGATCAGGTACAGGAGTGCCTCCAGGGTCGCGGCGGGGCCGGCTGTCACCGGACGGACGGTCAGGTTGACGGTGGTGAAGTCACCGTTGGTTTTGACGCGCAGGCCTGGGTGGCGCACGAGTTCCTTGGTCCTCGCGGCTTGGTGCAGGGCCATGGCCAGTTCGCGCCGCAATCCTTCGCGGGCCATCTTCAGGATGTTGCTGATGCCCGTTTCGCCCGGGGTCGGCTCCAGGTACAGCCCGGTGCGGCCGTGCAGGTAGAGGATGTCGCCCCGAGCATTGACGAGCGCGCCGGCCGGGGCGACCTGCCGCAGCAGTGCCTGCTCGGTCAGCTCGCGCAGCGGCAGTTTCACTGGGAATGCCGTTTTTCCGGCGGCCCGTGGGAGCGCCACATCGAGCGCCGTCAGGGGCGGGAGAAAGCGGCCCAGGGCCACGCGCTGCGCGCCGTGAAAATCTTCTTTGCGCTGATACAGCTTCGCTTTGCGGTCCAGCGTGGCAAACAGATCGCCAGACTCGCCCACAGTCTCCGATGTGCCCAGGAAAAGCACGCCGCCCGGGTTCAGCGCGTGGTGGAACAGGGGCATGAGCTTCTTCTGCAACTCCTTGCCCATGTAGATCAGGAGGTTGCGGCAACTGATCAGGTCGAGCTTGGAGAACGACGGATCCTTGATCACATTCTGCTCGGAAAAAACCAGCAGGTCGCGGATGCTTTTGTGGATGCGGTAGGCGCTGCCGTCGGGCTCCGCCGCGAAAAAGCGCGCCAGCCGTTCCGGCGTGAGGTCGGCGGCGATGCTGGCCGGATAGCGACCGGCCCGGGCCGCGGCAATCGCCCGGCCGTCGATGTCGGTGGCGAAGACCTGCACCTTGAAACTCTGCTGCATCGCCTCCTGACGTTCGGCGAGCAGGATGGCGAGGGAATAGGCTTCCTCGCCGGTGGAGCAGCCCACCGACCAGACGCGGATCACGGCGCTCGCGGGCTTGCCGGCAAAGAGCTGGGGGATGACCTGTTGCTCGAGCGCCTGGAAGGCCTCCGGATCGCGGAAGAAATTAGTCACGCCGATCAACAGGTCGCGAAACAGCGCTTCCACCTCGGCCGGCGTCTGCTGCAAGTACTTGACATACCCGTCCATCGTTTCGATCTGATGGATGGCCAGGCGCCGTTCGATGCGGCGGTGGAGGGTGCTCGGCTTGTATTGGGAAAAGTCGTGGCCGGTCTGGGCGCGCAGCAGGATGAAAACCTTCTTCAGCGCGCTCTCGGTCTGGGGCGCCGGGACGGTGGCGGCCCGGGGGGGCTGGCCGAAGGCATGGGCCGCATAGGCGATGAGCTGGGCGGGCATCTCGGCCGCCGGCAGCTCGTAGTCCACCAGGCCGGTGGCGAGGGCGCTGCGCGGCATGCCGTCGAACTCAGTGGAGGCGGGGTTCTGGGCCATGACCATGCCGCCCTCGCCCTTGATGGCCCGCACGCCCAGGGTGCCGTCGCTGCCGGTGCCCGAAAGGACGATGCCGATGGCCCGCTCGTGCTGGTCCTGGGCCAGGGAGCGGAAGAAGAAGTCAATCGGCAGGCGCTGCCCGCGCGGGGCGGAGGGTTCCAGCAATTGGAGAGAGCCGTTCAGAAAGGCCATGTCGCGGCCCGGCGGGATGATATAGGCGCAGTTGGGCTGCACCGCCATCCCGTCCTCGACCTCGAAAACCTGCATGCGGGTATAGCGCCGGATGAGGTCGGTGAGGATGCTCTTGTGATCCGGGGCCAGGTGCTGCACCAGGACAAAGGCCATGCCGGGATCGGTGGCGGCGGGCATGCCGGAAAAGAAGGCCTCGAACGCCGCCAGCCCCCCGGCGGACGCGCCGATGCCGACGATGGGGAAACCGGCAACGGTACTTTCGACCGTCTCTTGCACCTCGGCGGCTTTTCCATCGATCTCCCGCGCCTCGATGGTCTTGGCATCGCGCGTGGCTTCCGATGCCTTCGCTTGGGCTTTTTTTCTTGCGGTCATGATGGCCTCCGATGCTGAAGAACGATTATGCTCTTTGTAACAGGTTCTGTTGATGGGCTGGAGCCGAGTTGAGTAATCATTCAGTCCCCTCTCCCCTTGTCAAGGGGAGAGGGCTAGTGGTTCAACTGGGCTGAGTTGACTTAAAGCGGGGAATGGGATTTCCTGTAGGAGTACCCCTGACCAGGAGCCTGACCATGCCGCTGCCCAAATATGTAGTCCGTTTGACGGTTGAGGAAC
>JBATNZ010000100.1:0-13518 GCA_049290615.1 Candidatus Contendibacter sp. | reverse complement strand
CGCGCGCGGCCCTGGTGCAGTTGCGCGATGCCGATT
The DNA here is from genome assembly GCA_049290615.1 of Candidatus Contendibacter sp. GTDB lineage: Bacteria > Pseudomonadota > Gammaproteobacteria > Competibacterales > Competibacteraceae > Contendibacter. The sequence continues at coordinate 13,482 of JBATNZ010000100.1, read as the reverse complement.
TCGACGGTAAAGCCGAACTGGTCGAATCGCTGGTGACCTCGAATCATCCACGGCTGGCCACGATCCTGCAGGCCCTGTCCGACAGCCGGCTGTACTATCAGGAAGAGGGCAACCGCACCGTCATCGGCCTGAACGACGCGGCGGAGATGGCCATCGAGGATGCGGTGACCGGCGAAACCTTGGGATCGGTCAGCAAACGCAGCCTGGACCGGATCACGGCCAACAATCGTTTGCGCAGTCTGATCGAGAATCGGCTGGCTGGTCTGGGACTCGCCAACGCCGATCCCCAACAACGCAAGGCGGCGGTCGAAGCGTTCATGCGCAATCCCGATCCGGCGGGCGCCGCGCCGCTGCGCGCGCGGTTGGAGGCAGAATCGGATAGCGGGATCAAGGATTTGTTGGCAATGGCGCTGGCGCTGGCCGATCTGGCTAGCGACGATGCAGCGGTCCGCGCCACGGCCGCTACCGCGCTCGGCGGTCAGATGCAAACCGAGATTCGCGGCCGGTTGACCCGCGTGGCCGCCGATGATGGCGACGCCGGCGTGCGGGAAGCGGCCAAAAACGCCCTGAGCCGCACCGAGTTCCGCCTGCAAATGTTGGGCTGGGCCGAAACCCTGTTCTTCGGCCTGTCGCTGGGGTCGGTGCTGATTCTGGCCGCCATCGGGCTGGCGGTGACCTTTGGGGTGATGGGCGTGATCAACATGGCGCACGGCGAGTTGATGATGCTGGGCGCCTATACCACCTGGCTGACGCAGCAATGGTTGCCGGTCAATTGGTCGCTGCCGGTGGCGGTGCCGCTGGCCTTTCTGGTAACCGCGCTGGTCGGCATTGCCATCGAGCGCGGCATCATCCGTTTTCTCTACGGCCGTCCGCTGGAAACCCTGCTGGCGACCTTTGGGGTGAGCCTGATCCTGCAACAGGCGGTGCGCTCGATCTTTTCGCCGCTCAACCGTTCGGTGGCCACCCCGGACTGGATGAGCGGCACCATCCTGCTCGGCCCGCTGGAGGTTACCCTCAACCGGCTGGTGATCGTCGGTTTCTGCATCGCAGTGTTCGCCCTGTTGTGGCTGGCCCTGCAACGCACCCGGCTGGGGCTGGAGGTGCGGGCGGTGGCGCAGAACCGGGCGATGGCGCGGGCGATGGGCGTGCGCTCGGCGCGGGTGGATGCGCTCACCTTTGGTCTGGGTAGCGGCATCGCCGGCGTGGCTGGAGTCGCCCTGTCGCAGTTGACCAACGTCGGCCCCAACCTGGGGCAGAACTACATCGTGGATTCATTCATGGTGGTGGTATTCGGCGGGGTCGGCAATCTGTGGGGCACGCTGGTAGCCGGTTTGTCGCTGGGCGTCGCCAACAAGCTGCTGGAACCCTGGTCCGGCGCGGTGCTGGCCAAGATTCTGGTGCTGGTGTTCCTGATCCTGTTCATCCAGAAACGGCCGCGCGGACTGTTCCCGCAGCGTGGCCGGGCAGCGGAAGTTTAACTCTCCTCGCCCTTTGGGAGAGGAGTTGGGGGTGAGGGTGCTTCTTGGCGCTTGCATCGTTAAAGAACCCTCACCCGGCGCTTCGCGCCACCCTCTCCCCGAGGGAGAGGGTACAAAAATCAACTTAACCAAGCGGAATCTGAATTGATGCGCTTACCGAGTTGGCTGCTTTCCGATCGCGCCGGGCTGGTTCTAATGGCCGTGTTGATCGTCATCGGCATCGGGGTGCCGATTCTCAATCTGTGGGTTCCGGCGGACCACCCGCTGCACCTGACCGCCTATACCGTGACCTTGCTCGGCAAATATCTGTGCTATGCCCTGCTGGCGGTGTCGATCGACCTGGTATGGGGCTACATGGGTATTCTGAGTCTGGGCCATGCCGCCTTCTTCGCTCTGGGGGGTTACTGTTTCGGCATGTACCTGATGCGCCAAATTGGCACGCGCGGGGTCTACGGCGATCCGGTATTGCCCGACTTCATGGTGTTTTTGAACTGGACCGAACTGCCCTGGTACTGGCACGGCTTCGATCTGTTCGGGTTCGCGGTGCTGATGGTGCTGGTCGTGCCGGGGCTGCTGGCCTTCGTGTTCGGCTGGTTCGCTTTCCGCTCGCGGGTGTCGGGGGTTTACCTGTCGATCATTACCCAGGCCCTGACCTATGCCCTGATGCTGGCTTTCTTCCGCAACGAAATGGGCTTCGGTGGCAACAACGGCCTGACCGATTTCAAGGACGTGTTGGGCACTCCGATCCACGCCGACGGTACCCGCATCGTCCTGTTCGTACTGTCGGCCCTGGCGCTGGCCGGTGGTTATCTGGCCTGCCGCTGGCTGGTGTCCACCCGGATGGGGCGGGTGCTGGTGGCGATCCGTGATTCCGAGGATCGCGCCCGCTTTCTCGGTTACCGGGTGGAGCGGGTCAAGGCGCTGGTGTTCACCTTCTCGGCCATGCTGGCCGGAGTGGCCGGCGCACTGTACGTGCCGCAGGTCGGCATCATCAATCCCGGCGAGTTTGCCCCGCTGAACTCCATTGAAGCGGTGATTTGGGTGGCGGTCGGCGGCCGCGGTACCCTGGTCGGCGCGGTCGTCGGCGCGGTGCTGGTCAACTACGCCAAAACCTGGCTGACCGGCGCGCTGCCGGAGGTTTGGCTGTTCGCCCTGGGCGGCTTGTTCGTGGCGGTCACCCTGCTCCTGCCGAATGGCTTGATCGGTCTGTTGCGCCGCCGCCGGGAGGCCACGTCATGAGCGAACTGGTTTCGGAACTCGATGCCATCGGCATGCACGCGCCGGTCGCGCCGGTCGATGCGACCCACGGCATTCTGCTGTATCTGGAAGGCGTGACCGTCAGCTTCGACGGTTTTAGAGCCATCGATAACTTGTCGCTGTACATCGGCGACGGCGAGCTGCGCTGCATCATCGGCCCCAATGGCGCCGGCAAGACCACGATGATGGACATCATCACCGGCAAGACCAAGCCGGACAGCGGGCGGGTGTTCTTTGGCCAGACCATCGATCTGCTGAAGCTGGACGAGCCGGCGATTGCCCGCATCGGCATCGGCCGCAAGTTTCAGAAACCGACCGTGATCGAACCGCTGACCGTGTTGGAGAATCTGGAACTGGCGATGTCGGGCACCAAACGGTTGCGCGGATTGATGACCACCCGGCTGACCGGCGAGGAGCGCGACCGGATTGCCGCCGTGCTGGAACGGGTCGGCCTGAACGAGCAGGCGAACCGCCGGGCTGGGGTTCTAGCGCACGGGCAGAAACAATGGCTGGAAATCGGCATGTTGCTGATGCAGGAGCCGCGGCTGCTGCTGGTGGACGAGCCGGTGGCGGGTATGACCCCGGCGGAGATGGAGCGCACCGCCGAGCTGCTCAAATCGCTGGCCGGCAGTCACTCGGTCGTCGTGGTCGAGCACGACATGGGCTTTGTCCGCTCCATCGCCGATAAAGTGACCGTGCTGCATCAGGGGCGGGTGCTGGCGGAAGGGCGGCTGGATGAGTTGCAGGTCGATCCCCTGGTCATTGAGGTCTATCTGGGAGCCGGCGATGCTTACCATTGAGGGTCTGAACCAGTATTACGGCGAATCCCACACGCTGTGGGATCTCGGATTAGCGGTGCCGGAAGGCTCGGTGATCTGCCTGATGGGACGCAACGGGGTCGGTAAAACCACCCTGCTGAAATGTATCATGGGACTCCTGCCGGTCCGCTCCGGCCAGATCGTTTTTCAAGGCGAGCCTCTGAACCACTTGGCGGCGGAACGGCGCGCGCCGCTCGGTATCGGCTACGTGCCGCAGGGCCGGCAGATTTTTCCGCTGCTGACGGTGGAGGAAAACCTGAAAATCGGCTTGGCGGTGAACCCGCGCCGGCCGCGGCAGGTGCCGGAATTCATTTTCGAGCTGTTCCCGGTTCTTAAAACCATGCTCAAACGGCGTGGCGGCGATCTGTCCGGTGGCCAGCAACAGCAACTGGCGATCGGCCGCGCCCTGGTGCTGGAGCCAAAACTGTTGATTCTCGACGAGCCGACCGAAGGGATTCAGCCCAACGTGGTTCGCGAAATCGGCCGGGTCATCTGTCGGCTGAACCGGGAGCAGGACACCATCGTCCGCGCGCAGATCGCTGTCGTCCGCGAGATCGGTATGGCAATCCAGCGGGTCAATCAGGAGCAGGGGATGACCGTGCTGCTGGTGGAGCAGAAGCTGCCGTTCGCCCGCTGGGTCGCGCGGCAGTTCTGCATCGTGGACAAGGGCCGGGCGGTGGCGATCGGAGCAATGGCGGAGTTGAACGATGGGCTGGTCAGGCAATATTTGACGGTGTGAGCAGGTAACCGGGCAATTTTTTCAAGGGACGTAACTACCAACGTATCCCACCGGTCTGACTTCATGAACCTTCGACTGCCGACCCGTGACGAGATCCATCGCGCCTTCCTGGAAGGGGAGGAAGCGATGGTGGAACTGTTTGCACGGGTGGGCCAACAGGTGGAGGAGTTGGCGCGGGAGTTGGAGACGCAGGCGGCGGCGCTGAAAGAGATGCAAGCGCGCTTGGGGAAGACCAGCGCCAACTCGGCCAGGGCGCGCGGCCGTTCCGGCAGTCGCGCGAGCAACTGTTTGCCGGTTTCGTAGGGGATGCTCTGGCGGTTGGCGTGGGCTTGGGCGACCAGGTCCTCGATGGCGGGGGGCGGTTCGGCGCTATCGGTGGGACCGGCGTGGTAGGGGGCGGGGTCTTCCATCGGTCAATCCTGTAGTGCGTTCGTGCAGTGTGCTTCGTCAACGCAACCGCTCAAATTGTCGGTAGATGTCATCATCATTGTGTTTGCCGACCAGAGCCAGTTTGAGGACATCGCCCTCGATGCGGTAAATCAGCCGGTATTCACCCACATCGGCCCGCCAGTAACCGGCTGGTTCACCTTTCAACGGCTTGGCGTCCGGCGGGTTCGGGTTTTCCAGCAACGCCTGAAGCTTTTGACCGAGTTGCCGGGCGTGCTTAGGATTGCCCTGCTGTACGTCGCTCAGGAACTTTTCGGCTTGCCGCGAGGGATCGAGTTTAAGCATTCAGCAGGTTCCGCAGCAGCGCCACGCCGGCGTCCACCCCAGCGTAGCCCCCGGTTTCCGCCGCGTGCGCCCGCTCGCGCCAGTAGGCGTCTTCCAGCGTTTCCAGCCGTTCGTATTCGGCGACCGACAGCACCACCGCCACCGCCCGCCCCTGTTTGGTCAGGGTCACCGGTTCCTGCTGGGCGCTATCCAGCAGGATGCCGAAGCTGTTCTTGGCTTGAGTCGCGGCTATGGTTTTCATGAAGGCGTTCCTGAAGGTGGCTTGATTAGCTATTATAGCTAATTCATCACGGGAAACCGTCTTTTCCAAGACTATACCGAACGTTTCGCTACTATGTGGATCGCCCGTTTCGCTGCAAAGACTGCGGAATGGAGAAAGTCTGGACGGCGGCACAACCCAGCAGGGGCGACGCTTGGACAAGGACGGCTTGCACATGCGGGGCGGCAAGATGCGCGTCCAGTGCCGCTGCATCGGCCCATTCTTCGACGAAAGTGAAATCTATGGAATCGGTGGAGTTGTGCAACAGGATGTAGCGTAAACAGCCCGATTCCTGGCGGGTCGGTTCAAGCAGGCTTAGCAACAGGGCGCTTCAGCCACCGTATCCGGGCGGGCGGTAATATGGGCGACAACGTGGACGGTCTCGGTCATCATGGTGGCTCTTGGATGGAGGCCGGCGTTTCCAAGCCGGTCATTAGGGTGGAGCCGGTGCGTGTTTAAGCGCCATGGCGCGACAACAGGGTGATAAGATTTGCACAGATCGGGAATGACTGCGACGATTCGCGCGGGGCTCGTCAGCCTGTTTGATCTTTTCGCTTCACCCGGTCTTATCGGTGCGCATCTTGCCACCGTCCGCCGGGGTGAATGGTTTCGCTGGTTTGCGCTGGTGGAGACGGCGCATGAGTCGATGACCGACGGCGGTAGGGTTCTACGCTTCCGGCCCGAACGCGGAGCCCCGGTCGAACTCACCTTGAAACTGGATGCCCGCCAACGGGTGATCGGCATGAGGCTCGCCATCGCGGAGGCGTTTTTCGCCAACCGAAACCGCCCCTTCGCGCTCGACGCGCTTAAGACAGCGCTGGCGGTGCTGGCGCGCGGGCGAGGTGCGCCAGTGTCGCTCGGGTTGCTGGTGACGCATCTAGAGGCAGCGATGGGCGCACCGGTCTTACCACCGACGCCATCCGCTGAAGTTGCCGCAGCGCTCGCTGTGGTTGCTGGGCGCATGACGCACTGGCAGGCAGAAGGGCGGCGTTTTGCCGTCTCGCTCGATTGGGAGGATCGTGCGCTCGTTCTCTCCGCTTCACCCACGACGTCCAACATCACGCCATAGGTGTAGCCCTACCCGATAGGGTGATGAGATCTGGCCCCGGAAAATAGGACACTGGCTTAAGTGATGTTTCTGTTCTAATCACCGGTCCTTTGCAGGGTCGATATGGGAGAACGGAGATGAAAAGAACGAGAAGAAACCACTCGGCGGTCTTCAAGGCCAAGGTGGCCTTGGCGGCGCTCAAGGGCGACAAGGCCCTGGCGGAGTTGGCGGAACAATTCCTACTGTAAATTTTCCTGTGATCCGAGCTGCGGTTTGGGTCCTCGTAGGGTACGCCCATCAGCAGGATCAATAGGTTGAGCGATGAGTTTACGGCCCAGCCCACGCTCGAATCCTCGCCATCACAGGAAAATTTACAGTAGGAAAAACCGCGACCAGTAAGCGCGCCTCGTTGCCGCGCGCTTCGGACTATGCGAAGTCCTTCTTCAAGGACTGGGAGCGATTGTCTCGGGCGGGCCGGTACGACCTGCACCGGATCAAGGAAGCGATGCTGTTGTTGATCGCCAATGAGGGTCCGCTCGGACCGGAGTGGCTCGATCGCCCCTTGAGGAGCGACTGGGCAGGACATCGCGAGTGCCATATCGGCGGCGATTTCCTGCTCCTATACAAGCTCGATGACTGCGGGAAGCCGGACTTGATCGTGTTCGTGCGCGCCGGCACCCACGCCGCGAGTAGCGAAGAACGTCGACTGCCGCAGTCGACCGAGTCCGGTTTTTGCCGGTCAACGGAGGCGACGGTTCCGTTCCTCGCCGGAACGATCAGTGGTGGCGCTTTCCGGGTCGAGGTCATCGAGGGTCGGGCGAGGCGAAGCGGGGTAGGGTTTGTCGGTCATGAAAGGATTTGGAGAGGTTGAAAGGTCGATCTTGATGAAAGGGTAGCATTGCTCTGCATTCCACCAAGGCTGGGGTTATGCCGTGGGCGCAAGCGATGACTACACTGTTGGGCATTCATGCCGCTGGAGATAGAACGCATGGCTCCGATCAGTGGCCGGTGCTAAAGACGATGGCAATGGCTAAGAGATCGATGTAGACGAACACGGTGTAAACCGAGATCGAGATGAACCGGCTGGCGGCGGCGATGTGGTGGAACTTATCTTGGGCGATGCTGGCGTTCGTGGCTATCTCATGGGCGATCAGCTCGATACCGGCACGGGGGTCGAACTCCTGCCAGAATCCGGCCACCCCGCGGCTGCCCATGGCCACGGCCGAAGGGAAGAAAAACGGTGAGGCGGGACCATCGGCGGCGCCCTCGACGATGCGCGGCCGGAGCACCATCAGGAGGTGGTGCATGGCTAGCATCATCTCGGTGAGGAACAGTGCCGCGATTGGCACCATGCCGATCAGGGACAGGTAGAACAGGATCGATCCGCCCGGCGAAGACCAGGAACGAGCCAAGGTCACGACCGGGAAGGCGGAGGCCAGGAAACCGCTCATGAATACCGTGGCGATGGTTAGCAACGAACGCGCCTTATCGTCGGCGAAGCGAATGAAGTCGTTGATGCCGCGCAGGTTGTCCCAGGCCAGCCGGAAGCGGGTCTCGTACCACGACGGATCGCGCGAAGACGGCGGGGAATCATTCATGGCAGCGGGATGTTAGTGGAGACCCCGTCAGGCTACCGCAACTGGCGAATGGCTTCGTAGCACTTGACCTCATCCAGCAGATTTTGAAGGTTGATCATCGTCGGGAGCCTTCGGTCGCAGCGGTTTAGATCTCATTCAGTATAGCCGCCGACTGCCGTCCGGGCGAGCCGTCCTCAACCGTCTGGAATCCATATTGAACCATCCCTTTGATCCTGCTGGCTATACTTGCGATACGGAGATTTGACGAGTAGGAGCTTCCCATGGCGAAATCAACCACAACCTACTGGAACCCATTGAGTCCGGAAAGCCGGGAACGATGGACGCCCATCCCCGGCCTGGAAGACATGGTCGAGGAACTCACCCTGAGTATCGACCGCCTCACTGGCGAATACACCCGCTTGACCCGTTTTCTTCCTGGAGCCGATACCGCGCCCTTCGGCGGGAAAACCCATGTTTACCCCGAGGAGGTGTTCATCGTCAGCGGGCGTCTTTATGACCAGGCGTTTGACCGGTGGTTGGAAACGGGTCATTACGCCAGCCGCCCTCCCGGTGAACTTCATGGCCCCTTCAAGACGGACGTGGGTTGCGTGGTGTTGGAGGTGTCGTTTCCCCAGCGCGTTGCCGCCGGCGATAGCGCCTAACCGATGGCTCAAGGCCCGTGGCTCGCGACTGTGCGCATTCATCGGTCTGCAACCCCCCTTATGACCGATTCAGCCCGGATTACGGCGACCGAGTATTTCTTCGCGGAAGGCTGCTTCATCATCGAATGGTGGAATACCTCGGCCGATGAAGCGGTTTCCGTAGCCCGCGCCCGCGTGGAACCCGGTGCGACCACCCGCTGGCATCGCCTGCGGAACGCGACCGAGCGGTATCTGATCCTGGAGGGGTGGGGGCGGGTCGAAGTGAGCGACTTACCGCCCGAGGACGTCGGGCCGGGCGCGGTCGTCCTCATTCCCCCTGGTGTCCGCCAGCGCATCACCAACACCGGGGACGCCGACCTGATCTTTCTGGCGGTCTGTACCCCGCGCTTCACTCTGGCGGGTTATGAAGACGTGGAGCCGGCTTGAGGCCGCGTGAAGCTCCGAAGAGCGGCGTGTCGCGGCATCAGTTCTCTCCTTCAGCCGGAGCCGTGCGCCAATTTCAAGCCAACGATGCCGGCGATGATCAACCCGACCGAAACCAGCCGCAACGCGCCCGCGGAATCGCCGTGGAACGCAATGCCGACCACGAAGGTTCCCGCCGCGCCGATGCCGGTCCAGACCGCGTAGGCGGTGCCTATCGGAATGGTTCGTTGCGCCAGCCACAGGAACGCTCCGCTGGCCGTCATGCAGACCACGGCGACGATCACGCCCAGCACCAGCCGGCCCGGCGTCTGCGACAATTTCAGGCCAACCGGCCAGCCGATTTCAAACAGGCCGGCCACGATCAGATAAACCCAGGCCATGGCATTTTCCCCCCAGTCAGCGGCGACAGAGCGAGGCGCAGGGTATCCCATCGCCGTCGCCATCCAACCGGGTCAGGCCGCATTGGGTGAGAGGCTGTGAAAAAACCCTACCAGAATGTAGCCCGGTATAAAATGTTCGCCAACCTGTTTCCCCCTCCGAGGTGGCGGTTGTGATCATGGGGTCCGCTCACGAAACGGACAAAATCGTACGCTAAGCCTTGCCGAGCACCCGTAGTGGCCGGAACTTGCCCTGCTCGACCAGTTTGTTCTGCTGCCAGATGTAATCGCCGGTCAGGTTGATGTGCTCCCAACCTAACGGCGAGAGGTGTGGCAGCAGTGTCTCGTCGATATCTTGACCCGAGTCGCGCAGCGCCTGAATCGCCCGTTCCAGGTAGACCGTGTTCCATAGGATGATGGCGGTCACCACCAGGTTGAGGCCGCTCGCGCGGTAGCGCTGGTTCTCGAAGCGGCGGTCGCGGAGTTCCCCGAGCCGGTTCAGAAACACGGCGCGGGCCAGCGCGTTCCTGGCCTCGCCCTTGTTCAGACCGATCTGCACGCGGCGGCGCAGTTCGACGTTCTGCATCCAGTCCAGCGCGAACAGCGTGCGCTCGATGCGGCCGAGTTCGCGGAGCGCGACCGCCAGACCGTTCTGGCGGGGATAGCTGCCGAGCTTGCGCAGCATCAGCGAGGCGGTGACGGTGCCCTGCTGGATCGACGCCGTTAGCCGCAGGATGTCGTCCCAATGGGCGCGGATGTGCTTCACGTTGATGCTGCCGCCGATCAGTCCGGCGAGCGTCGGGTAGGGCTTGGCGTCGCCGTGGATATACAGACGCTTGTCGGCCAAATCGCGGATGCGCGGCGCGAAACGGAAGCCCAGCAGATGCATCAACGCGAACACATGGTCGGTGAAGCCGGCCGTGTCGGTGTAGTGCTCCTCGATGCGCAGGTCCGACTCGTGGTAGAGCAAGCCGTCCAGCACGTGGGTCGCATCGCGCACGGTGGCATTGATGACCTTGGTATGGAACGGCGCGTACTGGTCGGAGAGGTGGGTGTAAAACTGTACGCCCGGCTCCTGGCCGTACTTCAGGTTTACCTGGCCGGCGAACTGGCCCCGACCACCGGCCTTGAAGTTCTGGCCGTCCGACGACGACGTGGTGCCATCGCCCCAGTAGGCGGCGAACGGCTGGCGAAACTGGGCATTGACCAGCTCGGCCAGTCCGGCGGAGTACGTCTCGTCGCGGATGTGCCACGCCTGCAACCAGGTCAGCTTGGCGTAGGCCGTGCCGGGACAGGACTCGGCCATCTTGCTCAGCCCCAGGTTGATCGCGTCGGCCAGAATGGCGGTCAACAGCAGGTGCCGGTCTTCGGCCGCCGCGCCGCTCTTGAGGTGCTTGAAGTGGCGGGTGAAACCGGTCCAGTCATCGACCTCCAGCAGCAACTCGGTGATCTTCAGATGCGGCAGCAAGCCGTACGCTTGCTGCATCAGTGCTTCGGCGTCGGGTGGCACGGCGTTGTCCAGCGGCGTGATCTTGAGGTCGCCCGCGCTGGTGATGGCCGCGTCGGGCAGCGCATTAGCGGCGGCGAGTCGTTCCACCGTCGCCAGTTCGTCTTCCAGCACAGCCAGTCGCGACTCGAGGTAGCGCTCGCCGTCGGTCTCGACGGCGAGATCCAGCGCCTGCTGGTCGCGCTGGGCCGCGAACCGCGCGGGCGGCAACAGGTAGTCCTCGAAATCCTTGAACTGCCGCGAGTCTTGCACCCAGATATCGCCCGAGCGCAGTGAATTCTTCAGCTCGGATAACACGCACAGCTCGTAGTAGCGCCGGTCGAGCCCGTCGTCCGGCGTGCGCACCAGGCTGGCCCAGCGCTTGCGCACAAACGACGTAGGGGCGTCGTCCGGCACCTTGCGCGCCTGGCGCTCGTTCATGCCTTTGAGCACTTCGACGCCAGCCAGCAGTTCGCGTGCCGCTGGCGCGGCCCTCAGAGTCAGCGTGGCCAGCAAGGTCGGCGTGTAGCGCCGGAGCTGGTTGAAGCCGTCGCCGACCAAGGCCAGGTCATCGAAGGCTTCCGGCTGGGCCAGCTTCTCCGCTTCGGTGATGCTCGCGCTGAACACGTCCCAGGGGATGATCGCCTCGATGGCGGCGAACGGATCGTTGCCCGACCGCTTGGCGTCGAGCAAGGCGCGGCCGATGCGCGAGTACAGCCGCACCTTGTCGTTGATCGCCTGGCCCGATGCCTGGAAGCGGTCGGCGTGGTGGCGCTTGGCCTTGCTGAACAGCGCGCCCATGAAGCGGTCGTGCAGGTCGATAATTTCGTCGATCAGCGTGGCGCGCGTGTCGAGGATCACCGCCACCAGCGTCGCGTAACGGCGAGCGGGCTCCAGGTCGCGCAGGTGTTGGGCGGTCATCGGCCCGCCTTCGCGGGCGAGTTTCAGCAGTCGGTTCTGGTGGACGGCCTGTTCCAGCCCGTTCGGCAGCCCGAATTCACGCAGCGTCTTCAGCCGCTCCAGGTGGGCCAGCACATGCTTGGGCTTGGGCGGCCCCGGCGGCTGGCGCAGCCAGATCAGCTCGCTGCCCTGGGTGCCTTCCCGGATCGCCAGCAGCCCGTCGAGGGCGCGTCGGTGGTGGTCGGCCAATGGCGCGGTCAGCGCCTGGTACACCTGGCGCGTGCCGCGCGTCAGTGCTTCGCTGCACACCCGTTCGATGACCTCGAGTGCCGGCAGGATGATGCGCTGCTGTCGCAACCGCTCGACCAGCGCTTCGGCCAGCACGATGCCCCGGTCGGTCTGCTGGGCCAGTTCGGCGAGCGAGCGGGCGAGGCGGCGGTAGTCCGTAACCGAAAAGGACGTCAGGTTCAGCCACGCCTGCAATTCGGCCAGATGCTCGCGCCGGGTCTCCGACCGCCGTGCATACTGCGGCCAAATAGCCGGATCGATGCGCAACTGCCGGCCGACGATGGCCAGCAAGGGCGTGGGCGGTTCCGCGTCGGGTGGCAGGGCGAAGCCGGGATAGCGCAGGTAGCACAACTGCACCGCAAAGCCGAGCCGGTTGTGATGGCCGCGCCGCTGGCGGATCGCCGCCAGGTCGGGCTCGGAAAAGGTGTAGTGGCGGATCAGTTCATCGTCGGTCGTGGGGAAGGCCAGCAGCGAAGCGCGCTCGGCGGGCGTCAGCAGGCTGCGGCGTGGCATCGTCACGCATCCGTGCGTAGGTAGTGGTATACGGTTTCGCGGCTGATACCGAACGCCCGGGCGAGCGCCGCTTTCGGTTCCCCGGCCTCGATGCGCCGCCGTAGCTCGGCTACCCCCGCGGGCGAAAGCGCTTTCTTGCGACCCCGGTAAGCCCCGCGTTGCCGGGCAAGCGCGATGCCCTCGCGCTGCCGTTCGCGAATCAAGGCGCGCTCGAACTCGGCGAACGCGCCCATCACCGACAGCATCAGGGTCGCCATCGGCGAGTCCTCGCCGGTGAAGGTCAGGTTTTCCTTGACGAACTCGATGCGCACCTCGCGCTGCGTGAGCTTCTGCACCAGGCGGCGCAAGTCGTCAAGGTTGCGCGCCAGGCGGTCCATGCTGTGCACCACTACGGTGTCGCCCTCGCGCACGAAGCCCAACAGCGCGTCGAGTTGCGGTCGCTGGGTGTCCTTGCCCGACGCCTGATCGGTGAAGACCTTGTCTACCTGGACGTGTTCCAGTTGGCGTGCCGGGTTCTGGTCGAAGCTGCTGACCCGGACGTAGCCGATGCGCTGACCGGGCAAGGGGTCCTCCTGGGCAAAGTGTCAGGAAGAACTCTATGACCCTGGACGGCAGGTGTCAAGTAATGCGAAAGGCGACTCTATTCTGACGTGGCCACACCGAATTTCCTGACGCCAAATTAGGGTACGCTCCAATCTGACACCAAAGCAGGCAGCGATTGGAAGCCTTTGTCTAAAAAGGATTTAGAGTCGTTAGCGTACGATTTTGTCCGTTTCGTGAGCAGACCCCAATATCGCCGAACTGGAACTCAGTGTTCTTACCCGCCAATGCCTGGACCGGCGGATCCCTAATCTGGAGACCTTGCGTCAGGAAACCCAGGCGTGGGAAACCCGGCGTAACACGGCGCAGAAGGGGGTTGATTGGC
>JBATNZ010000099.1:0-4436 GCA_049290615.1 Candidatus Contendibacter sp. | reverse complement strand
CGATCTGGCGCAGGCTGTGATCGCTCAGGTGCATGGAAGCGGTAAACTCAACTCGTTAACAGGGTTCTCGGTCCCCATCCTGCCCCGTCAAATTCAGGGAAGTCAAGGGGGGAGTGAACGGCTGCCCTTTCAACACGGCGACGACCCGCTCCAGCTCCCGCTCGGCCAGCAACGGATGCATCAGCAGGCTCAACACCTCCCGCGATGCCCGCTCAGTTTCCGGGAAGTCGCCCCACCGATCCAGGCCGGTCCCCGTGACCCGCCGCAACACATCGATGGAAAGACACCGAACCCTCATAAACCCTCAACCAAACAACTCATCCGGGTTATTCGCCGTCAGAATCCGCTCCAGCCACCGTTCCAGTTGCGCCGGCTCCGCCGCCTGAACCCGCGCTTCCACCTCCACCCCCGGCGGGCCAAACTTGGCTTGAACCAGTCGCAGCAGGGCTTTGGCCTCGCCCTTCTCAATGCCCTTCTCAATGCCCTTCTCAATGCCCTTCTCAATGCCCCGTTGTTCCCACTGTTCCGCAATCGTCATCATGAGTTCACCTCCACCACTCAAAGCCTGCGTCACCGCCTGACGCAAGTCCGCTTCGCTCAACCGGTCCGTCCCCACGACCTGCGCCAGATACCGCAACAGCACCCGGATGAAATCCAGTCCGCTCGAACTCTCTTCCAACTCCCGCAATAACCCCAAAATCCCCGGCAATCGTTCCCGCAGCTCGTCCCGGAAAACGTACTTCAGCGTCAGCAACGCCACATGTAGCCTCACCGCGCCGCGCAGTTCCTCATCCCGGTAGGCGCTCAAGTCCACCAGATGATAGACACAGCTCGGCACATACGCCAGCAGCACCGGCGCATCGTCCACCGTCTCCGCAAACTGCCGGCTCACCCGCCACGCCGCCGCGCCGTGATAGACCACCACCGGCACGATCACCGGCAGCGGCCCCGCGTTCCCCGCGTTGAGCCACTGCTCCCAAATCCGCACCCGGTAGCGCAGCAGATCCAGGTTGATCCGCGACTCGATATAACTCTTGTGCTCGAACAGCACCTGAACATAGCCCGTTCCACCGCCGCGCACCTCCACGGCGTACAGCAAATCCGCCGGATGCTGCGCCAGCGCCGGGTCCAGAAACGAATCCTTCTCGGCCCGCAGCGTGGTCCAGTCCAGCGCCGCCGCCACCGCCACCGCCGGCGGCAGATAGCGCGCCAGAAACTCCGCCGCCACCTCCGCCCGCCCGAACACCGCCTTGAAAAACCGGTCGTGCGGGCTGTTCAATGCCGTCATCGCGAATCTCCGACCGCCGCCCGCACGGCTTCGCCCACCCGCTCCTGCTCCCGCTCGGTGAGGAACGGATGCATCGGCAGGCTCAATACCTCCCGCGACGCTCGCTCCGCTTCCGGAAAATCGCCCCATTGATAGCCCAGTGCCGCGAACACCGGCTGCTCGTGCAGACACTTGGGGTAATACACCGCCGTCGGAATGCCTTGGGCCTTCAGCGCTTCCGCCACCCGCCCCCGTTCCGCCAGTCGAATCGTGTATTGCGCATAGACGTGGGTGTTGCCAGGCAGGACGCGCGGCGTGACGCAGCAGTCCTGGAGCCGCTCGGTGTAACGAGCGCCGATCCGGCCCCGCGCTTCCACTTCCCCGGCAAAATGGGGCCATTTGGCCAGCAGCACCGCCGCCTGCATCGTATCAAACCGCCCGTTCATCCCCAACAGCGGGTGATGATGCCGCCGAATTCCGCCATGGGTGCGAATGGCGCGCATCTTTTCCGCCAGTCCGTCATCGTCGGTGAACAGCGCCCCGCCGTCGCCATAACACCCCAGCGGCTTGGCGGGAAAGAACGAGGTGCTGCCGATGGTCGTCACTCCGCCACTCCGCCGGCCGTGCCGCGTCGCCCCAAAGCTCTGCGCCGCGTCTTCGATCACCGGCAGGCCATGACGGGCGGCAATGGCGTTGATCGCGCCAAAATCCGGCATCTGCCCGAACAGGCATACCGGCAGCAGCACTTTGGTGCGCGGGGTGATCGCTGCTTCGATCTTCGTCACGTCGATATTGAAACTGGCCGGCTCGATATCCACGAACACCGGCGTCGCGCCCACCAGGCCGATGACCTCCGCCGAGCTGATCCAGGTAAACGGGACCGTAATCACCTCATCGCCCGGCCCGATGCCCAAGGCCCGCAAGGCCATCTCCAGGCTATCAGTGCCGCTGGCCACGGTGATGCAATACTTCACCCCCACATACTCGGCCAGCGCCGCTTCCAGTTCAGTGATCTCCGGCCCCATGATGTAGTGGCCGTGATGGAGTACCCGATGGAGGTTCTGTTCGAGCGCGGGGCGAAAGGTCTGTTGCTGGGTTTTCAGGTCGATGAATTCCAGCGGCTGGGGCGGCCGGTCCAACGCCAAATACGCTTCCGGGCTGATCACCCGATCCGGATAGCACTCAGCCAGCGGCCCATCGCGGCTCAACAACCGCGCCTCACCGCCAAACCGCGCCAGCGCCCGAATCAGTTGCTCGTCCTCGGGATCGTCACTGTCAAACACCGCCCCCTCGCCCGCCAGCGCCGCCAGCCAGTGCTTATCCTGGGCAAAATCGGCCAATCGGCATTTGGCCAGTTGCATACAGTGGCGATGGGATAACTCCGGACGTAACGCTTTCAACTCGTTGTACAGGTTGTATTGCAGGGTTTGCACCGAACCCGTGTACAACCACGCACGCCCCCCAGTCGCCGCACACTGCGCCAACGCCTCCTTCGCTGGACCGTACCACGGGACCCGTGGCGCGCAAAGGTCAATCACCACATTCACATCCAGCAACAAATCCACGGTCAGCGATCCTCGCGCTGGGCAAATGCGGCGATCCGCTCCATCTGCTTGGCCGTCAGTTCAGGGAGCTGATCCTCGGGAATCGCCAGGATTCGCTCCTCGGTTTCTTTTAGGGTTTTTAACCAGGGGTCATCCGGATGCTCGCCGAGCAAGGTATCCAGGGATGACGGGGGCTGGTCCGCCCACTCCGTATCGCTGACTCCGATACCTTCCAAACGCTCAGCACTGGCAATGGCTTCGTCCGGTACCTGAAGCGTCACCGAGCGCTGCTTGAGGGTCAGCGGCAGCGTGGGCCGAAACACCCCGTTTTCCCAGACGGCTTGAACATTCATGAGGTTACTCCTCGATTCGTCTGACTTGATCGCCCGCCAGTTGATAGATTTCACCCGTGGCGGGACACCGAGCCTCACCGTTGCCCTGCACCGGCAAATCCAGCCGCTCGCCATGCTGACCCATCCAGCCAATCTGCCGGGCCGG
Source organism: Candidatus Contendibacter sp. (assembly GCA_049290615.1). GTDB lineage: Bacteria > Pseudomonadota > Gammaproteobacteria > Competibacterales > Competibacteraceae > Contendibacter. Next base: position 1,127 of record JBATNZ010000099.1, on the reverse strand, counting down.
CACCCCCGCCATCAGCGCATAGGCCGGAACCTCGCGGTTGATCACCGCCCCGGCGGCGACGAAGGCATATTCGCCAATTGTGACCCCACAGACAATCGTGCAATTGGCCCCCAGGGTCGCCCCGCGCCGCACCACAGTATCCCGGTACTCGTCCTTACGCGACACCGCCGACCGGGGATTATAGACGTTGGTGAACACCATGCTGGGACCGCAGAACACGTCGTTTTCCAGCACCACGTTGTCGTACACCGACACGTTGTTCTGAATCTTGACATTGTTGCCGATCACCACCCGGTTACCGACAAACACGTTCTGGCCCAGCGAACAGTCTCGCCCGATGCGCGCCCCGCCGCAGACATGGACGAAATGCCAAACCCGGGTTCCTTCGCCGATCACCGCCCCGGCATCGACAATCGCGGTTTCGTGCTGATAATGGCTCATGACCGCTTCAACACGGTTTGCACAAACGGATGGTAATCGCCCTGCGCCCCCAGGGGCGGCGCCGCGCGGATCGCATGGACGATCTCGATACTGGGGTGGGCTTCCTCCAACGGAAACCCTTGGCCGTCCAAAATGTGCCGGTAGGCCACCGTGTGCAGTTCGGTGAAACCCTCGCTGAACTCGAACGCGGCGCCGTCCACCGTGATCGCCCGGAAGGTGCGCTGGCCCTTGGCCTTGGCTTCGGCCGGCAGGTGATCGAAATTCACCGACAGAAACCAGCGCACCCGGGCGTGGGCCAAATGCAGGAACCCGGCGACCGCGTCCTCCTGGCGCAGGTGGACCTGATTCTCCCGCACCGGCCCGAAAATCCAGCTCAACATGTCGAAGAAATGCACGCCGATGTTGGTGGCGACCCCGCCGGACTTGCTCGCGTCGCCTTTCCAGGAAATGAAATACCAGCGGCCCCGGCTGGTGAGATAAGTCAGGTCAATGCAGCCCTCTTAAGGTCATTGATAATTTCTTGTATAATAACACAATTTTTGAAATATCTTGAGGTATTTCTATGTTTGGCGAAGTCTTGGAGCGGTTTATTCAGAACCGACCTGTCGCGGTGATGGTACGCATATTGCTAGAAAGTTTTTTGAACGCCGCTCAACTGGACCGTTGGTTTGATACGGTTCGCCAAA
>JBATNZ010000098.1:0-3717 GCA_049290615.1 Candidatus Contendibacter sp. | reverse complement strand
GTGGCCGCCTGGGAACAGGCGCGCAATGCCGACCCCAGGCCAGTCAATTGGCGATTCACTACCCCCGATGCCCGCATCAAACTCAAGCGCCTCTATCCATCAATTGAGAACGGTTGAACCACTAGCTCTTCCCGTTCGGCGGCGATGCGGGCTTGTTCTTCCTCGAACGCCACCCTTTCGATCAGCATGGCTCCCAGCGTGTCGAGGGTTTCATCGCGGGCACTGGTACAGCGCCGCGTAACCGCCAGCCACCATCCTCAAGCCACAATTGGCGTAATTCCTCAGATTGATGACTTCGGCGATGAGTCGCCCGTACACGTCTTGTCCAAGTATTCGCACTTCGACCCGCTCGCCCAGATTCAGCAAGCGGCGTAGATAGGCTCTGGCATTGATGGCGCTGGCGTGGCTGGGCGGGTGGCCGATCTCTGGCGCGTCGATGTAGGCCAGCCGGACCCTGATTTCCTCGGGGCCCGTCCCGATGGTGCGGAACACCCTGATCGTGTCGCCGTCGGGCGTGTACACTACTTTCATGATTTCAATGGACATTTTTAATCCCTATCGCCCGCATACCTGATAGGTGAGCTCACCCGCATACCTGAAAAGAAAAGCCGCCCAAAGGCGGCTTCCCTATGCCGGTGGCCGGTGGCCGGTTGCCTGTGGACCGGGCCGGCCTTACCTGCAACTTATCCACCGCTGGGCGGGGTGTAGGTCTTCGCCTCGGTGTCGGTCAGGATCAGGCCGTACTTGGTGCCGACCTTGTAGCCCTGACTCGGGGTAAAGGCGTTGCTGCGGCTGGCGGGAATCAGCACCGGGTCGCCGTTGCTGGGATTGCGGCCCCAGCGTTCGCTGGTCCACTTGGCGCGGAAGGTGCCAAGGTGGTTCAGCGTGGCGCTACCGCCGTCCTTGACGATGCTCTTGACGGTGCGGGTAATGGCGTCCAGGGCAAAACTCAGATGGCCCTTGGTTGCCGTGATCTGATCCGGGGACAGTCCCGGCAGCGAATCGACCTCGTTGAACGCCAGTGACAGCACGTCGTTGTGAGTCCGGTCGTGGGCGGTGCCCGCGATTTCGTCGGGCGTGGGCGGGCTGGTATCGGCCAGCTTGTTGGTGATCAGCAGCGGCGAGGCCGTCAACACCAGGTCGCTCTTGGTGGTGCGGTTTTTCGCAATCACGCCGAACCGATAGGCGCTCTGGTTCGCCGGGCCGGTCGCCTGGGTGACAAAGCGGCTGACGTTCTCGACCGTCATGCTGGTGACGGCGTTGTCGGTCTCTTCGCCCAGCAGGTGCTTCTTGCCCAGATAGTCGATGGCGTAGACCTCGACCGCATCACCCGGGTCGGTGGCCGCCCAGGTCCAATCGACTCGCAGCCGGTCGGGCACCACATCATTGCGGTCGCGGATCAGGGTCGCCGCTACCGCGCTGACCGGGTTCGGCGGCGGCAACAGATAGGTGGCCGACTTCCAAGGCGTCTCAACCCACTCCGATACGTCGCCCGCCAGGTTGTAGCGCACGCGGAATTTCAGGCTGTGGCTGAACCCGTCCTGCGGCACGATCTCGGAATTGATCTTGAGCAGGCTCATCCCCACCGAGCTTTCAGCGTAGCCGGTGACGTTGGTTACATCCGACAAGTCGAACCAGCCGGCGGGATCGGTGATGTCTTCCACGTCGCACTGAATCTGCAAGCCCAGCGGCAGCGGGCCATACCACAGCATCGAAATGTCGTTGCCGTACAGCTTGACGCCGGTCAATGGGTCCTTGGTGCGGGCCTTGATCTTCGGCGTGACTTGCGCCGGAACCTTGATGGCCCACGAATAGTGGCCGGTGACTGGATCGGCGCTCGCGCTCTTCACGTAGCCGATGTAATGCGCGCCGTAGGCGGTGGGCCGGTCGGCGCTGGCGCTGACGCTGTTGAAGACCTGGCCGCTCAGGGTGTGGATGTAGTTAAGGCCGTCCGTGCTCAGCGCCGCCAGATAGACCGGAACCGGGTTGTTCGGGTCGGTAAAGATCGGCGTCGCAAACACGCACTCGGTCGGCTCGGCGTACTCAAGCTGCCAGACCGCCAGGCCGTTTTCATCCGGCTGCTGCGCCCACGAGGTATACGGCTTCGCTATGCCGTTCGCGTCGTCCAGGGAGAAATTCTGCAAGGGGTTGGTGTTCGAGGAATACAGGCGGTAGGTGGTGGCTAGGGCTGACATGGATGTCTCCGGGTGTGGTGGTGGGGTTAAAAGTCGAGGGTGCAATTCAGGCGGATTTCATCTATCGCCAAAGCTGGAATTCTGACCCTCGGTTGTATTCCGCACGGTGGGCTGCTGGCGCATCCGCATAGCGATATGAGCGGGATTAGGAAGATCAGAAGGATCAGGATTAACGGGAGTGGTTGGGGCCGTGGTCTGTCTTTTGCTGCGGTACTCATCGCGGAACATTTCGATAGCGGCCAACATTCCGGCGATGCCGATAGCGATTTGGTCGCGTAGCTCCGGGGTCAGCGTCCAGCCGATCAGACCGGCCAATCCCAGCAGGCCGCGCCACGTTGAGGGCTGGGCAAAGTCAACGGGTCCGATTTTCATGGGCGGTTCCAGAGGGTGGCGATGTCGAACAGGCGGAACAGGCGTAGAAACCAACCTTTGCCGAATACGTCCTCGTTGCGGTTGATCTCGTAGCGCCAAGCGCGCAAGGCCGCGAAGGTGGTCATGACGTGGGGCATGGCGTCTTGGGCGGCGCTCAGGGTGACTGGTCCGATGATGCCGTCCTGCTGGATGCCGGTAGCCTCCTGAATCAGCTTGATCGAGGTGCCCGGTCCCTGGTTGATGGCGCAATCGAGCATCAACACGTCCAGCCCGACCGGTAGATCGTTGCCCTGGATCGCGTTCCAGTAGTCGCGGCGGTAAAGCGCCAGCGCGTCGTTGAGAGTCAGCGCGGCAATGTCGATGTTGGGGTAGCTGCGTTGCGAAATGCCGTACTGGGTCAATCCGCCTGGGTCGCGGCTGTGGTTGGCCAGCCCGCCTTCTTCGGTCAGGATGATCTTGATGCAGCTTTGGAAGTCGCCCATGGTTCGGTCTCCGAAACGATGGGCGCAAGGATTGACGCGGGGTTACTGAAAGTCGCGTGGATTGTGGCGATTGTGGCGGTTGCGGGGCGGAAAGCGCTGGTAAAGTGTGAGGGTGTGGCCTATCTTTGAATGAGCGTCAGGCGAACGGTGATACAGCGGGGCCTGGCGACACGGCGACACGGCGGGGCCTGGCGGCGGAAAGGTGGGCGCGTGATCGGGCATGATTTCTGCCTAGCACTATTACGGCCTATTCTGCCTATTGCACTATTGGCCTATTCTGTCTAATCAACTGTTAGACTTGATGGTGTGAAAGGCATAACGCAAATGACTACGCAAAAAGATATATTGAAAGAGTACCAAAAAATAAAGACTGATCTGCTCTTTGAGCAAGTAAGGAAAATTATAAAAGATAATCCACGTGACTGGCATAACCAACTAGAAATGCTTGGTTTGGAATGGCATGAAGAGGATGATAATAAAGATATATTAGAAGAAAATAGAGCTCTTCCAGAAAATGAAAATCAAAAATCCTTAGTTTCTTAGGTTCTTCGTCGGTTCTTGTGGAGCGGAGCGCGATACGCATCATTTGGGTGACATTGATTATCGTGAGGCTGTTTATAGAGTAAAAGACGGGGAGAAATTCTGATGACCGAGGCGGAGGTATTCGA
>JBATNZ010000097.1:0-26146 GCA_049290615.1 Candidatus Contendibacter sp. | reverse complement strand
ACTTAACACCGGCTCGATGCGCGCCGCATGCCGGCCAGTGGGCGCGGCCGCCAGCGGCTCACCGACTTCACCCGGCGCGGGCATTGGCTCGGATGGCGCGACCGGAACCGCCAGCACAGTCGCCGCGACGACCTCCCGGCGGGAACGCCATCCGGCCAATAATCTGCCGACAGTCTGCCCCAGTCCCCCCGCCAGCGCCGGAAAAAGCCGGGTCAGGGGCCTCGTCCCGGTCGTGGGCGTCGCGTCCGGTGGGCCGGATGGCGGCGCGACATCGACCGCAGCCTCACGGTGGGCGTCGCCGCCCGTCGTCTTCGGCTGCATCCAGCGCAATGGCGCCATCACCAGGCCACCGACCCAGTCCACCGTTTTCAACACCGCCAGACCGACCCAATCCAGCAAGGTCAGCCAGGAAAACCCGGTGGTCAGAACCACGCCGGCCAGCAACAACAACACCATGAACAGATTACCGCCCACCACATCGAAAGCCTGGATCAGGAACTGGTTGACATGCATCCCCACCAGGCCGCCGGCCGAACCGGGGCCGGGCACGGTTCCGGGCGCCGCGCGCAGGTGCAAGGCCACCAGGCCGCAGGCCATCGCCAGCGTCACCAAAAACCCCATAACCCGGAACAGCACGATCTCGCCGTCCAACTCCAGCAGGGCGCCGCGTTTGAACAGCCGCCAGCCCAGGAACACCACGCCCAGCGGTAACAGATAGGCGGCATAGCCGAAGAAGTACAGGGTCACGTCGGCGAACCAGGCGCCAACCACGCCGCCGAGATTGTGAAACCGGGTCGCCGTCGCGGTATGGGTCCAGGCCGGATCCTCGGGACTGAAAGTTACCAGCGCGCCGATCATCCCCAACGCGACCGCCGCCAGCGCCCAGAAACCGAGTTCCCGTACTAGTCCATGGATAAAACGGAGGATACCCACCCGGATCGCGGGCGTTTCAGTCTTGATTCGATGTGCCTGCGCCAAAATTCAATCCCTGTCGTGAATTCGTGAATATATGCGACGCCATCGGACGCCATGGATACGGCCGCCAGCGGGACCGTCGGGGAAGTCAAGCAGGGCCATTGTCCCATTCCGGGGCGATGAGGTGAAGGGCGGGGGCGAACCGATGCGTCGTTTCAAGTTCCAATCAACGCGGTGGACATTCATGTTCGCGCGCCGACGCCTCCCGTCCGACCCCTGCCCACCGATTCCGAACCATGCGCATTCAACGTCTCGACGCCTTGAGCGACCTTCCCGCCGCCGAGTGGAACGCCCTGGTTCCCGACCAGAACCCGTTTCTCAGCCACGAATTTCTGAGCGCCCTGGAACGCCATCAGTGCGTCGGCGAACACACCGGCTGGCTGCCGTGGCACGTCGTCTGTCGGGACCAACGGGGGCGGTTGTTGGGCGCCGCGCCGCTGTATCTGAAATTCAACTCCTACGGCGAATTCGTGTTCGACTGGGGCTGGGCGGAAGCCTACCAACGCCAGGGACTGCCCTACTACCCCAAGCTGGTCGGCGCTATCCCCTATACCCCGGCCACCAGTCCCCGGCTGTTGCTGGCGCCTGACCAGCCCGCGCCCGAGGACACCGCGCGCGCCATCATCGAGTATGTGTTGGAAGAGGCCCGCCGCCGGCGCTGGTCCTCGATTCACTGGCTGTTTCCGCCACCGACCGAGCTGGACCGGCTGCAAGCCCAAGGCTTTCTGCCCCGGCTGGGCTGCCAGTTCCACTGGCGCAATCGCGGCTACCGGGATTTTCAGGACTTCCTCGACAGCTTCACCGCCAAGCGGCGCAAGAACATCAACCGCGAACGCCGCCTGGTGCGCGAGGCGGGCCTGGAGTTAAAGATTCTGACCGGCCGGGAGCTCAGCGAAACGCAATGGCATACCCTGCATGAATTCTACCGGTCCACCTTCCAGCGGCTGGGCGGCGTCCCGACCCTCACCCTGCCCTTCTTCCAGGACATCGCCGAAACGCTGGGCGACCGGCTGGTGCTGGCGCTGGCCTTCGCGCAAGGCCGCGAGGTCGCCGGCGCCATCAGCTTGCGCAGCGCCACCACGCTCTATGGCCGGCATTGGGGCTGCCGGGCGGATTATGACAGCCTGCATTTCGAAGCCTGCTATTATCAGGGTCTGGACTATTGCATCCAGTCGGGCCTGCAACGGTTCGAACCGGGCGCGCAGGGCGAACACAAGATTTACCGGGGTTTTCTGCCGACCTTCACCCATTCCGCCCACTGGATTGCCCATTCCGGCTTTCGTCAAGCCATTGCCGACTTCCTCGCCCGGGAAACGCCGGCGGTGCGCGAGTATGCCCGGGAACTGCTGCAACATTCGCCCTACCGCGACGAGGTAACGCCCGATGCGCCTGCCGTGGCTGGATCCGCGTGACGACGGCCAGCCGTTTCCCCCCGCCGACCGCGCCCTGACCGAGCCCGACGGCCTGCTGGCCGCCGGCGGCAGTCTGGCGCCGCGCCGGCTGTTGCGCGCCTACCGGATGGGCATCTTCCCCTGGTATTCCGCCGGCCAGCCGATTCTGTGGTGGTCGCCGGACCCGCGGCTGGTGTTGTTCCCGGAATCGGTCAACATCTCGCGCAGCCTGCGCCAGACGCTGAAAAAGGGCCGGTTCACCGTCACCGCCGACACCGCCTTCGCGGCGGTCATCGCCGCCTGCGCCGCGCCGCGCGCCCCGGACTCCGGCACCTGGATCACCCCGGAGATGAACCGGGCCTACTGTCGGCTGCACCGACTTGGCCACGCCCACTCCATCGAAACCTGGCATGGGGGCGAACTGGCGGGCGGTCTGTACGGGGTCGCGGTGGGCCAGGTGTTCTTCGGCGAATCCATGTTCAGCGCGACGAGCGACGCCTCCAAGGTGGCGCTGGCCGCGCTGGCCGCGCAACTGCGCCGCTGGGCGTTTGCCCTGATCGACTGTCAGGTGCGCACCGAGCATCTGGCGCGCATGGGCGCGGTGGACCTTCCCCGCGCCACCTTCCTCCAGTTGCTGGAACGGTATTGCCCACTGCCGGGCCGGGACGGACCCTGGCGCCTCGATGACGACCTGTTCGCCGACCTGCTGACTCCCCCCGCGCCGCCATGAGCAATCCCCGCGACTCGCTGTACGACCTGCGCATGTTCCTGACCACCGAGTATCCCTGCAGCTATTTGCCGGGTCGGCGGGCGCGCAACCTGGTCGCCGACCCGGCGGCGACCGACGGCCGGATCTACACCCGGTTGGCGGACCTGGGCTTCCGGCGCAGCGGCGATCACGTCTACCGCCCGCATTGCCGGGGTTGCGTGGCCTGCCGGTCGCTGCGCATCCCGGTCGAGCGGTTCCAGCCGAACCGCGCGCAGCGGCGCATCTGGGCGCGCAATCAGGATCTGCGGGCGCGGGTGATGGAAGCCGAGTTTCAGGACGAACACTTCGAGCTGTTCGCCCGCTACATCGCGGCTCGCCATGCCGGCGGCGGCATGGACCCGGCCAGCCCGGACCACTACTGGTCGTTCGTCGCCTCGCGCTGGTGTCCGACCTGGCTGTGCGAGTTTCGCCGCGACCGGGAATTGCTGGCGGTAGCGGTGGTGGACCGGTTGGGCGATGGGCTGTCGGCGGTTTACACGTTCTTCGATCCGCTCCATGACGCGCGCGGGTTGGGCACTCATGCGATTCTGTGGCAAATCGCCGAGGCGCGACGGTTGGGACTGAAGTGGGTGTATCTGGGTTACTGGGTGGAACGCTGCGGCAAGATGGCCTACAAATCCCGCTTCAATCCGCACGAAGTGTTCGTCGCGGAACGCTGGGGGTGGATGCCGGTGACCGGAACGGCGGTTTTGAAATAAGATTGCCGAGACATTAGCGATGTTGCGGAATTTGGATGCCAGAAAAACGATGAATCAGCTTGCCTCCCCATCCCCTGCTTCCCATACCAAGGGAGCAGGAGCCGTAAGGCCCTGCGCTCGCGTTTTCCGCGACCCCGTTCATTTTCTCGCCCTCGGTTTCGGCTCCGGCTGCGCGCCGAAAGCGCCCGGCACCTTCGGCACGCTGGCGGCGATCCCGCTCTACCTGCTGATACAACCGCTGCCGTTGTGGACCTATCTGCTGCTGACCGTGGCCGGCTTTGCGCTGGGGGTGTGGATTTGCGACCGCGCCGCCCGCGATCTGGGCGTCCACGACCATCCCGCCATCGTCTGGGATGAGGTGATCGGCTATTTCATCACCATGATCGCCGCGCCGCCGGGCTGGCTATGGATCATCGCCGGCTTCGCGCTATTCCGGTTGTTCGACATTCTCAAGCCCTGGCCGATCCGGCAGGCCGACCAGCGGGTAGGCGGCGGTTTCGGCATCATGTTCGACGACCTGCTGGCCGCTGGCTATGCTTGGCTGTGTTTGCAAAGCCTGGTTTACGGCGTGGCCTTGCTGGACATTGCCTGACTCCCGCGTTCAGACTCTTTTCGCTTTCCTCCTTGGCAACCGATGGAACCCGAAACCATGAAAATCGAAACAATCGCGATTCACGGCGGCTACACGCCCGAACCGACCACCAAGGCCGTCGCCGTTCCCATCTACCAGACCACCTCCTACGCCTTCGACGACACCCAGCACGGCGCCGATCTGTTCGACCTGAAGGTGCCGGGCAACATCTACACCCGGATCATGAACCCCACCACCGCCGTGTTGGAGCAACGGGTGGCGGCGATGGAAGGCGGCGTCGGCGGGCTGGCGGTGGCCTCCGGCATGGCGGCGATCACCTATAGCCTCATGACGATTGCGGAAGCGGGCGACAACCTTGTCACCACCTCCACCCTGTACGGCGGTACCTACAACCTGTTCGCCCACACCCTGCCGCGTTTTGGCATCGAAGCGCGCTTCGCCGACTATCGCGATGTCGAGGCCATGGGCCGGCTGATCGACGGCAAGACCAAGGCCGTGTTCTGCGAATCCATCGGCAATCCGGCGGCGAACGTGGTGGATTTCGGCGCGTTGGCCCAGGTGGCCCACGCCCACGGCGTGCCGCTGATCGTGGACAACACCGTGCCGACGCCCTATCTATGCCGGCCGTTCGAGCACGGCGCCGACATCGTGGTTCACGCCCTGACCAAGTACATGGGTGGTCACGGCACCAGCATCGGCGGCATCATCGTCGATTCCGGCCGCTTCCCCTGGGACCAGCACAAAGACCGTTTCGCCCGGCTGAACGAACCCGATCCGTCCTATCACGGCGTGGTCTACGTCGAGGCGCTGGGGCCGGCGGCCTTCATCGGCCGGGCGCGGGTGGTGCCGTTGCGCAATACCGGCGCGGCCATTTCGCCGTTCAACAGCTTCCTGATTTTGCAGGGGATCGAGACCCTGCCGGTGCGGATGGACCGCCACTGCGAGAACGCGGTCAAGGTCGCCGAGGTTCTGCGTGGTCACCCGCAGGTCGTGTGGATCAATTACCCAGCGCTGGCGGACAGCCCGGAAAAACCGCTGGTGGACAAGTACATGGGTGGGCGCGGCTCCAGCATCCTCAGCTTCGGCATCAAGGGCGGGCGCGAAGCCGGCGCCAAGTTTATCGATGCGCTGCAACTGGTGACCCGGCTGGTCAACATCGGTGACGCCAAGTCCTTGGCCTGCCACCCCGCGACCACGACGCACCGGCAACTGTCACCGGCGGAACTGGCCCGGGCCGGCGTCAGCGAAGATCTGGTGCGCTTGTCCATCGGCATCGAGCACATCGACGACATCCTCGCCGATCTGGAGCAGGCGCTGGCGGCGGCAAAGTAAAGGCGGCGGAACGCCAACAACCATTGGAGGAGATCGCACCCATGAAAGCCCGTGCAGCCGTGGCCTGGGAGCCGCAACAGCCCTTGGCCATTGAAGAAATCGACGTGGAAGGACCGAAGCAAGGCGAAGTCCTGTTACAGGTCGTGGCCACCGGCGTCTGCCACACCGATGCCTTCACCCTGTCCGGCGACGACCCCGAAGGCGCGTTCCCCTGCATCCTCGGCCACGAGGGCGGTTGCGTGGTGGTCGAGTGCGGTCCCGGCGTCAAGGGCCTCAAGCCCGGCGATCACGTCATCCCGCTCTACATCCCGGAATGTGGCGAGTGCGAGTACTGCCGCTCCACCAAAACCAATCTGTGCCAGTCCATCGCCGCCACGGTGTGGACCGGTTACATGCCCGACCACACCCGCCGCTTTTCCTGCCGGGGGACGCCACTGTTTCACTACATGGGCTGCTCGACCTTCGCCGAATACACCGTGGTGCCGGAAATCGCCCTGGCCAAGATTAATCCGGCGGCGCCGCTGGACAAGATCTGCCTGCTGGGCTGCGGCGTCACCACCGGCATCGGCGCGGTGCTGAATACCGCCAAGGTCGAACCCGGTTCCACAGTCGCGGTGTTCGGCCTCGGCGGCATCGGCCTGTCGGTGATTCAGGGCGCGATCATGGCGCAAGCCGGGCGCATCATCGCCATCGATCTCAACCCCGACAAGTTCGCCATGGCGACGGCGCTGGGCGCGACCGACATCCTGAACCCGAACGCTATCAGCGGCAGTGTCGTTGACGCCATCAAGGAGATGACGAACGGCGGAGTGGACTACTCATTCGAGTGCATCGGCAACGTCGAGGTCATGCGCCAAGCGCTGGAGTGCTGCCACATGGGCTGGGGCGTGTCCACCATCATTGGGGTAGCCGGCGCGGGTCAGGAAATCCGCACCCGCCCGTTCCAACTGGTCACCGGCCGCACCTGGAAGGGCACGGCTTTTGGCGGGGTCAAGGGCCGCAGCCAGTTGCCCGGTTACGTGGAGAACTATCTCCAGGGCCGGATCGAACTGGACCGCATGGTGACCCATACCCTGCCGCTGGAGGACATCAACACCGCTTTCGACCTGATGCACGAAGGCAAGAGCATCCGCTCGGTGATTCTGTTCTAAAAGGGCGAGGCGTGGAAAAAATTGAGTCGATCAAGGAGTTCGGCGGCTGGCTGAACCGCTACCGCCATGACTCCCCAAGCTGCCATTGCGCCATGACCTTTTCCGTCTATTTGCCGCCCCGGGCGGAGGCGGAGAAGGTACCGGCGGTCTACTGGCTGTCCGGGCTGACCTGCACCGACGACAACTTTCGGGTCAAGGCGGGCGCGCAACGCTACGCGGCGGAGTTGGGGCTGGCCCTGGTCATTCCCGACACCAGCCCGCGCGGCGCGGACGTGCCGGACGTGCCGGAGCGCTACGATCTCGGCCAGGGCGCCGGGTTCTACGTCAACGCTACCCAGGAACCGTGGGCGCGGCACTACCGGATGTACGACTACGTGACCCGCGAACTGCCGGCGCTGGTCGAGGCGGAACTGCCGCTCACCGATGCCCGTTCCATCGCCGGCCATTCGATGGGTGGCCACGGCGCGCTGATTTGCGCGTTGAAGGAGCCGGGCCGCTATCGCTCGGTTTCCGCCTTGGCCCCGATTTGTCATCCGATGGCCTGCGGCTGGGGGCAAGGTTGCTTCAAAGCCTATCTGGGCAACGACCGCCAGGCATGGGTCGCCTACGACGCCGCCCGGTTGATCGAGGCGGGAGCGGAAACCATTCCTCTGCTGATCGATCAGGGCACCACCGATGAATTTCTAGCCCAGCAGTTGCATCCGGAGTCGCTCGAACGGGTCTGCGCCGCCCGGAATTTCCCGCTCACCCTGCGGCGACAAGAGGGCTACGACCACAGCTACCACTTCATCGCCACCTTCATCGGCGAACATCTCGCCTATCACGCCGGCATCCTCCGTGAAACAAGACCTGCTGAAACTGTTGCAACAGACATTGCGCGGTGAACTGAACCGCACCCGGCGCCGCAAGAGCAGCTCGCCCTGGCTGATCGGCGGGCTGGCGGTCGCCGTCGTGGCGATCAGTTACTTTCTGCACGAACCCAAGGCCCCCTCCTCGGCGCTGGCTAGGGGAACGGAACTGGTCTGTACCGTCAAATCGGTCTACGACGGCGACACCCTCACCGCCAGTTGCCCGGACGGCGAGGTCAAGGTCCGCGTGTTCGGCATCGACGCTCCGGAAATGAAGCAGGAACCGTGGGGCGACCGTTCGCGCGAGACATTTCGCGGTTTATTGCCCCGGCGCGATTCGGTTCGGCTGCGGGTGATGGATCAGGACCACTACGGTCGGACCGTCGCCCAGGTGTTTGCCGGCGAGCGCGACGCCGGTCTGGAAATGGTCCGGCAGGGACGGGCGGTGGTCTACGAGCAGTACAACGACTCGCCGGCCTATCGGCAGGCCCAGGCCGAGGCGCAACGGGCCCGGCGCGGCATCTGGGAAAAGCCCGGCGGCCAGCAAGACCCCGCGACCTGGCGGCGGTTGAATCCACGCTAAGCGCGGGCCGGCTGACATTCTCCCCATGGCGACCCTCCCCTCCCCCCTCTCCGCCGCCATCCGTGGCGAAAGCGGGCAGTACCGCTGCGAGGGTGACTGGACGCTGGATGGCATTGAGGCGCTGGATCTGCAACCGCGCGGCATCCGCTGGTCGACGGGCGAGATACGGCTGGACGGTTCCAGCATCCAGGCCATCGATACGACCGGCGCGCTGCGCTTGCTCGATCTCGTCGCCGAACTGGAAAAAGCGGGCCACCCGGCCCAACTGGTCAAGCTGCGCGAAGAACATCAAGCGCTCCTGGACCTGGTGCGGGAGCGCCGCGCCAGCGCCGGAGCGATTCCGCCTCCCCCCACGACTCAGGGCGCATTGGAACAACTGGGCCGGCGGGTTGGGTTGCACACCCTCCACGCCATCGGGTTTCTGGCGTTTATCGGTGAGGCGGCGGCGACGCTGGGGCGATTGGCGCTGCGGCCCGGCCGGTTCCGCTGGCGGGCGCTGTTCGGCAACATCGAAACCGCCGGCGTCAACGCCCTGCCCATCATCGCCTTGCTGTCGTTCATGATGGGCATGGTCATCGCCTATCAGGGCGGGCAGCAACTCAAGTTTTATGGCGCCAACATCTTCATCGTCGAACTGGTGTCGCTCACCATGCTGCGCGAGCTGGCCCCGCTGATCACCGCCATCATCGTCGCCGGTCGCACCGGCTCGTCCTACACCGCCCAAATCGGCACGATGCAGATCACCGAGGAGGTGGACGCGCTGCGCACCATCGGCATTCCGCCCATGGATCTGTTGGTGTTGCCCAAGCTGCTGGCGCTGACCGTCGCCCTGCCGCTGCTGACCGCGTTCGCCGACATCCTCAGCGTGTTCGGCGGCATGGTCATGGCGCGGGCGCTGCTGGAGGTGAGTTTCGGCGATTTCCTCGACCGCTTCCCGCAAGTGGTGACGCCGACCTCGTTTCTGCTCGGCATCGGCAAGACGCTGGTGTTCGCCGCCATCATCGCCCTGGTCGGCTGCTATCAGGGTTTTCAGGTGCGCGGCGGGGCTGACAGCGTCGGCCGGCAGACCACGGTCAGCGTGGTGCAGTCAATCTTTCTGGTGATCGCCGCCGATGCGGTGTTCTCGGTGGTCCTCGGCAGTGTGGGATTATGGCGCTGAGCGTGGACCCGGCGGATACCGTGATCGCGGTGCGCGGACTGCGCACCCAGTTCGGCGCGACGGTCATTCACGAGAATTTGGATCTCGACATCCGCCGCGGCGAGATCGTCGCCCTGGTCGGCGGCAGCGGCTCCGGCAAGACCACGCTGTTGCGGGCGATTATCATGCTGCTGCAACCGGCGGCGGGTTCCATCGAACTGTTCGGCCAGGAAGTCGTCGGTATCGGCGATGGCGCGGCGTTCCGGCTGCGCCGGCGGTTCGGGATGCTGTTCCAGCAGGGGGCGCTGTTCAGTTCGCTGACGGTGCGGGAGAACGTGGCGGTACCGCTGCGCGAGCATACCCGCCTGTCCGCGGGGCGGATCGCGGACATCGCCGATCTCAAGATCGCGCTGGCCGGGTTGCCCGCCGACGCCGGCGCCAAGCTGCCACGTGAGTTGAGCGGCGGGATGATCAAGCGGGCGGCGCTGGCGCGGGCGCTGGCGCTGGACCCGGCGCTGCTGTTTCTGGACGAACCCACCTCCGGACTCGACCCGGTCAGCGCCGGGGCGTTCGACGAACTGGTGGTGCAACTCAAGGAGTCGCTGAAATTGACGGTGGTGATGGTGACCCACGATCTGGACACGCTGTGGAGCGCCACCGACCGGGTGGCGTTCCTGGGTGAAAAGCGGGTGATCGGTTATGCGCCGATGCGGGAACTGACGGTGGCGGAACACCCGCTGATTCGGGCTTATTTCGAGGGGCCGCGCGGGCGCGCGGCGCGGGAGCAGGCGTGCAGAGCAAAGTGAATTACGCCCTGGTCGGTCTGTTCGTGCTGCTGCTGGGTACGGCGGTGCTGGGTTCGACGTTTTGGCTGACGCTGGGCGGCGAAACCAAGACCTATGACCGTTACCGGGTATACTTCCGGGAGTCGGTGGCCGGCCTGAATCCCAAGGCGACCGTGCGCTATCGCGGCGTCCAGGTCGGGCAGGTGGAATCCATTCGGTTGGACCGCAACAATCCCGATCAGGTGGATGTGGTGTTGAATGTTGAGCGTGGTACGCCGATTCGCCGCGACACCATCGCCACGCTGTCCACCCGGGGGCTGACCGGGGTAGCGGCCGTGGAGTTGAGCGGCGGCGGCGGTCAATCGCTACCGCTGGAGAAAGAAGACAGTCAGGATTTGCCGGTGATTCAGGCTGGCCCGTCGCTGGTGGCGCGGCTGGACGACGCCTTCAACAATATTCTGACCAACGTGGACAGCCTGTCGCGGCGGTTGGAACGATTGCTGGGCGACGACAACCAGATCGCTCTGACCCGAACCCTGCAACATCTCGACACGATGACCGGGGCGGTCGCCGACCGGGCCGACAGCCTGCGCCAAACGCTGGCCAATGTGGAAACCTTCACCGGTACGCTGGCGAAGCGGGCGGAACGGCTGGGCAAGGCGCTGGATCAACTGACGGTCACGCTGGAAAGCTCCGGCGACTTGAGCGGGCAACTTCGCGCGACCCTGAGTGATTTTCGAGCCGGCGCCCAGGCGGTACGGAAAACGGCGGATACCTTCAACCAAACCAGTCTGGACCTGAGCGGCATGGCCAAGGGCGGGCAGCGCGAATTGCAACGGCTGGGGCAGACCACCCTGCCCGAGTTGAACGAGTTGCTGGCGCAGGCCGGCGAGATGGTGACGACCCTGCAACGACTGGCCGGGTTACTGGAACAGAATCCCCGCGCCCTGCTGCTGGGCAAGCCCAGCGGTCGGCCGGGACCTGGCGAACGATGAACCACAGAGGGATGGGCATGACGCGCGTGATTGAATGCCAGCCGACCGTCGGGATGGGCTGGTTCGGATGGGTGCTGCTGGCGCTGCTGGCGCTGCTGGCGCTGGCGGGATGCACGCTGCCGCAGGATCAATCGCCGCCTGCGCAAAGCTATTTGCTGGAGGTCGGAGCATTCGCGCCGGCGCCGGCCCGGCGCACCAGCGGCAAAACGCTGCTGGTGACGGTTCCCAGGGCGGCGCCGGGATTCGACTCCAACCGCATCGCCTACACCCGGCAACCGCCGAAGCTGGATTACTACCAAGACAGCGTGTGGAGCGACGCGCCGGCCCGGATGCTGCTGCCGATCCTGGTGCGCGCGTTCGAGACCACGGGGGCATTCAAGGCGGTGGTCTCGCCGCCGGCGCCGGGACTGGCGAATATGCGGGTGGATGTGGACGTAATTCGGTTGCAACAGGAATTCATGACCCAACCCAGCCGGGTGCGGCTGATGGCCCGGATCAAGGTGGTGGACATGAAGAGCGGGCACGTGCTGGGCACGCAGGTGTTCGAGGCGGTGGAGCCGGCGCCCAGCGAGGATGCCGGCGGCGCGGCCCGGGCGGCCAACGCGGCGGTGCAAAAGGTGCTGGGCGAGATGGTGCCGTTCGCGCTGCGGTACCTGTGAGTGGGGTGACAGCCGCTATCAATCTCCATTTTGCCCCGGTCACAAAGGGACTAAACTAAATCGTCAGCCACCAAAAACCAGTGGAACGTCCCCACATCTTCTGCCAAAACCACCGACGAGCGCGATTAATGAAGAACGACCAGAACCACGATGTCATCGTGATCGGTACCGGCCCGGGAGGAGAAGGGGCCGCCATGAAAGCCGCCAAAGAGGGAAAATCGGTGGCGGTCATCGAAAAGTACCACCTGGTTGGCGGCGGTTGCACCCACTGGGGCACCATTCCGTCCAAGGCGCTGCGGCATTCCATCAACCGGGTGCTGGAGTTCAACACCAGCCCCGCCTTCCGCAACGCGCTCGGCCACGCCCTGAAGCTGTCCTATCCCGATCTGTTGCGCTCCGCCGAATCGGTCATCGCCCGCCAGACCACCATGCGCCGGGATTTTTACGAGCGCAACCGGGTCCGGCTCTACCATGGCCACGCCAAATTCCTCGACGGCCACACGCTCGAAGTCCGCGCCGGCGCGCAAAACGAGCCGACCGTCCTGACTGCCGACGCCTTCGTCATCGCCTCCGGCTCGCACCCGTTCCGACCCCGCGACATCGATTTCAACCACCCGCGCGTCTTCGACAGCGACACCATTCTCGGCATGTCCACCACGCCCCGCTCCATCGTCATTTATGGCGCGGGGGTGATCGGCTGCGAATACGCCAGCATCTTCCGCAACATGGGCTGCAAGGTAGACTTGGTGGACACCCGCTCGCAACTGCTGTCCTTCCTCGACGACGAGATCGCCCACGCGCTCAGCTACCACCTGCGCGACCAGGGCGTGATGATCCGCCACAACGAGGAATACGACGGCGTGGAAGGGTTGCCGGATGGCGCGATGATGAGTTTCAAGTCCGGCAAGCGGATCAAGGCCGATGTCCTGCTGTGGGCCAATGGCCGCACCGGCAATACCGCGAACATGGGGCTGGAGGAATTGGGCATCGTGCCCAGCAACCGCGGCCAGGTGAAGGTGGACGAGAACTACCGCACCGCCCTGCCGCACATCTACGCGGTGGGCGATGTGATCGGCTATCCCAGCCTGGCCAGCGCCGCCTACGACCAGGGCCGCTTCGCCGCCACCCACCTGGTCAACGGCAGTTGCGACCATCATCTGGTAGATTACATCCCGACCGGCATCTACACTTCACCGGAGATCAGTTCGGTGGGCCGCACCGAGCGCGAGCTGACCGAGGCCCGGATACCCTACGAGGTCGGCCACGCTTATTTCAAGAGCCTGGCGCGCGCCCAGATTACCGGCCGCACGGTTGGCATGCTCAAGCTGCTGTTCCACCGCGACACCCTGGAACTTCTGGGTATCCACTGCTTCGGCGACCAGGCCGCCGAGATCGTTCACATCGGTCAGGCGATCATGGCCCAGCGGGGCGCTGCCAACAGCATCCAATACTTCGTTAACACTACATTCAATTATCCGACCATGGCCGAGGCGTACCGGGTAGCGGCGCTCAACGGTCTGAATCGGCTGGCCTGAAGCGGAGGAATTCTCAATGGACATTACCCCCTATCTCAAACTGATGGTCGACAAAAACGCATCCGACCTGTTCTTCTACGTCGGTGCTCCGGTCAACATCAAAATCGGCGGCGTGGTGCGCCCGATCGGCAACAAGGTACTCGGGACGGGGCAGGTGCGCGAAATCGCCTACTCGGTCATGAAGGACGACCAGATCAAGGAATTCGAGCACGAGTGGGAACTCAACTTCGCCATCCCGCTGCAGGGGGTTGGCCGGTTCCGTTCCAACGTGTTCAAGCAGCGCGGCGAAGTCTCCATGGTGATCCGTTTCATCAGGGGCGATATTCCCCAAGTGGAGGAATTGGGTCTACCGACCCTGCTGCGACAACTGGTGATGGAAAAGCGCGGTCTGGTCATGCTGGTGGGCGCCACCGGGTCCGGTAAATCCACCACCCTGGCGGCGATGATCGACCACCGCAACTCCAGCTCGCCGGGCCATATCATCACCATCGAAGATCCCATCGAATTCACCCACCAGCACAAAAAATCGGTGGTGGGCCAGCGCGAAATCGGTATCGACACCCACAACTACGAAAACGCCCTGCGCAGCGCCATGCGCGAGGCGCCGGACGTGATCCTGGTCGGCGAGGTCCGCGCCCGCGAGGTGATGAAGTACGTGCTGACCTTCGCCGAGACCGGCCATCTGGTGCTGTCCACCCTGCACGCCAACAACGCCAACGGCGCGCTGGACCGCATCGTCAACTTCTTCCCCGAGGATGTCCGTCCGCAGTTGCTACTGGACCTGTCGTTGAACCTGCGCGCCATCGTGTCACAACGGCTGATCCGCTCGTTAAGCGGCGGCCTGGTGCCGGCGGTGGAAGTGCTGCTGAACACGCCCTACATCGCCGATCTGATCCAGAAGGGCAAGATTGATTACATCAAGGATGCGATGGAGCAATCCACCGAGTCGGGCACCCAGACCTTCGATCAGTCGCTGTTCAAGCTGTACCGGGAAGGCAAGATTTCCAAGGACGAGGCCATCAAGAACGCGGATTCCAAGAACAACGTTGGCCTGAAAATCCGGCTGGCCGAAGGCGGCGAGGCCGGCAGCGGCGCGCAATCGTCCAATCCGACCGATCTCGCCATTCACGAGGACGAAGAAGATAACCGGGGGCGGGCGTTTGGCCTTTAACCAGGTGGCGACCGCCCGACGCATGGCGGACATCACCCCATTCCACGTCATGGCCCTGCTGGCTCGCGCCAGGGAACTGGAAGCAGCGGGCCGTTCCATCATCCACATGGAAATCGGCGAGCCGGACTTTCCGACCGCCGCGCCGATCATCGCCGCCGGCCAGCGGGCGCTGGCGGAAGGTCGCACCCGCTACACCGCCGCCGCTGGCCTGCCGGAACTGCGCCAGGCCATCAGCGATCACTACCGGGAGCAGTACGGCGTCGAGGTTCCGGCCCGGCGCATCCTCATCACCCCTGGCGCTTCGGGCGCGTTGCAACTGGCGACGGCGGTACTGATCAATCCCGGCGACCGGGTATTGCTGGCCGATCCGGGCTATCCCTGCAACCGGCATTTCGTCCGGCTGGTGGAAGGCGAGGCGGTTGGTATTCCGGTCGGGCCGGAGACCGGTTACCAACTCACCGCCGAGTTGGTGGAGCGCCACTGGGACGAACGGACGACGGTGGTGCTGCTGGCTTCGCCGGCCAATCCCACCGGCACGGTGATCGCGCCCGATGAGTTGGCGACCATCGTCGCCATGGTCGAGGCTCGCGATGGGCGGGTAATCATGGACGAGATCTATCACGGTCTGGTCTACGGCGCCTCGCTTCAAACCGCGCTGGCGTATTCGGAGCGGGTCTTCGTCGTCAACAGCTTTAGCAAGTACTACGGGATGACCGGTTGGCGGCTGGGCTGGCTGGCGCCGCCGGAGGATTGCGTCGGCGATGCGGAAAAGCTGGCGCAGAATCTGTTCCTGGCAGCATCCACTCCGGCGCAATATGCGGCGCTGGCGGCATTCACGCCAGAAGCGCAAGCGATCTTCGAGGAGCGGCGGCGGGAATTCCAGGCGCGGCGGGATTTTCTGCTGCCGGCGCTGCGCGAACTGGGGTTCCACATCCCCGTCACCCCGGACGGCGCGTTCTATCTCTACGCCGACTGCGGCCGCTTCACCGACGACAGCTACGTTTTCGCTCTGCGCCTGCTGGAAGAAACCGGTGTCGCCATCACGCCGGGCCTTGATTTCGGCCACCACCTGCCGCAACGGCACGTCCGATTCGCCTACACCAACGCCATTCCACCACTGGCCGAGGGCGTGGAACGGCTAAGGCGGGTGCTGCGGGGATGAGGACCTGCAGAGCCATTCAAGCAGATTGAGATTCGGCGAGTAAACGATGCGGGGTCGCGCGCGCGGCTCATCGACCGAGCACGATGTCGATACCGTGAAGGATCTGAGCGAGCCGTTTCGGCGGGAGCTGCCCGACCCGGTCGGCCAGAAAAGTTCGATCGAGGGTGATGATCTGCGAGGCATTGGCCACCGAGTCTTTGGGCAGGCCGGCGGTCTGGGCGGGGATCAACGTGTTCCCCGGCGCGTCGGCCCAGACGAGATTGCTGGTCAGCGGCACGCAGACGACCGTGGCGAGACGACTCCGATTCAGGGGGTTGCCCTGAACCACGACCACCGTCGGCGAAACCCGGGACCGGACCCAGCGGGCTCCGGCAACTCCGCCCACCAGACCTCCCCCTGCCGGACCTCTACCACTCGGCGCGCTCAAACACCCGGCGCGCCGCCGCCGCCAGCGACGGCTCGGGCCAGGGTTCGTCGAGCTGCTCGACAACCCGGTTCATGGCCTCGGTGACCTCGTCCGGGGCATGTCGCGCCAGGTATTCGGTCAGAGCTTCGGCATAGAGCTGGCTGCGGGACTTCCGCATCCGTTTCGCCTGTCGATCCGCAGCGAGAAAAACGTCGTCGGGTAGGGAAATCGCCGTTTTCATACCGAAAGTATGACTGCAATGAAGTCGCCTCGCAAGAACCCGGGAGCGCTCTCGGTTGCCAGCGATCAGCGGTCTTCCAGAGCCGTCATGGCGGGCAAGAATTTCGATTTCAGTCGAGATGTACCCCCATCGCGGCAGGTTTGGAAACCCGTATCTACGGGCGGTTCGCGCCGCCATCCGCCTCGTAAGGTTGGAAGCGGCGGCGGTCGGCGTGGTAGACCAGAAACTCGCGGTCGTCGCCGCGCAACACACCCAACAGCAAATCCAGCGGCTCCCGAAAATACGGCGACCCGGACTCATCGCCAGGGTTGATAATCGGCGTATCCGGCAGCGCGACCACGACCACCGGCTCGCCGTAACGTGGGAAGCGGCGATTCTTCAGGCCCGGCTTCCACGTCGCCAACATCCCGGGACGCAGCGCCCGCTCCCGGCCGTTGGTCAGGCGTTCCAACAGGACGCACAGGTGCTGAGTGGCATCCTCGGCGGGTTCGGCGAGCAACTCGTCGTCGCCGTCTTCGAGGTTGAGGTTGTCCAACAGGGCCTTGACTTGGGGGTCCAGCGTCGATTTGCGGGGCATGGCGATGTCCTTCCGGTAAGGGGGTTGGGCAGGGGAGGCGCTCGGTCACTACCTGCTAAGAATACTCCACCGTTGCGACGAATTACGTCGGATGCAACCGTTAGAAACCCCGTCACAATCGTCGCCCGTGCGGCCGCAATCCAGCCGACGCATCCTGTCGGATGCTCGTCGTATTTTATGCTCCGTTCACGGCTTTCCATGCCCCATTCAACTCGGAATGATGTTGACGCTTGCCTACACCATGCACCAAGGCAAAATCTGCCGCCAACAGCAGGACGGCATCCTGATCGACGGTGCAATTTATCAGGCCCCAGTGTTGCCGGTCACCGCCTCGTCCCTGGCGGCGGACGAGGTACTGCTGGCGGTGGCCGACGGGGTGGCGAGCAGCGGCGGCAATCGCCAGATCGCACCGCAACAGGCCAGTCGGATCGTGCTGGAGGAACTGGCCAAAGAGGTTCTGGAACATCCGGAGTGGTTGCAGGACGGGTTCGTCGCCAACCGGCATCTGCGACGGGTTCAGGAGCGGCTGGCCGACCGGCTGGCCGGTCATCCCGAAACCTACGGTGCAGCTTCGACCCTTGTGGTGGCGCACATTCGGGGCCAGCGGGCGGCTATACTCAACGTGGGTGACTCGCGGGTGTATCAGGTGAGCCGGGAAGGGCGATGGCGGCGGCTGTCCAAGGATCACACGGTCTTGCAGGGGATGATTAACCGGGGCGAGGCGTCGCCGGATGCGGAATACGCCAGCATTTATGGGATGCTGGAGCATGTATTGTGCGCCGACCCTGAGGAAAGCGATTTCGCCATTCATCGGGTTTTGGTCACGCTGGAACCGGGCGATAGGCTGGTGCTGTGCAGCGATGGCATCCACGACGAGATCGGCGAGGCGATGATGTGGGAGTTGTTTGATCCAATGTTGGGAGTCGCGGCGCAGGTCAAGATCTGGCGGGATGCAGTTTGGCGGCATGGGGCGGAGGATAATTTGTCGCTGGTCGTAGTCACGGTTGAAACGTAAAATGCCAACGGAGCTAATTGAAGAAATTTGCCGCAAATTTTCCAACGATGAGTTTGAGTTCTCCAAACATGCGGTCGATCAGTCTATCCTGCGTCAGATTCGAGTATGGGAAATCAAAGAAGCGATTGTTAACGGCCAAGTGATCGAAGTTTATCCCAGTGATAAATATGGGCCTAGTTGTCTTATTCATGGCTTGACAAAGATGGGTAGACCCATTCATATCCAATGTAGCTATCCAGCAAGACCAATAATCAAGATTATCACAGTGTATGAGCCTGATCCTAAGAAATGGGATTGTGGTTTCACCAAACGAAAAGGTAGCAATCATGGCGAATAATTGGCAGGAAACACTGGTTGAGAAACGAGTAACTTATACCTTGGAAATGAATGGCAAGCTTTTCTTGATTGAGAATGTGCCTGCTCGCTTGAACGAAGAGACTGGAGAGCAGTTTTTCTCTCCAGAAACTGTGGAACGGTTACAGCAGATGATTCTGGATGGAAAAAATCCAGATCATTTTATCCGTATTCCAGTTTATGACTTTGCGGCATGAGAGTATGGCAGTTAAAATCCAAATCCCCGATGCTGAAAGCGTAACAGTAACTGAAGATACCCTGACAAGCTGTAATAGTACTCGCGCTTCGCGGCACAGTAGCCGTAGTCGACCTCGGCTTTCAGGATCTGGCCGCGCACCGCGCGCGCCAACTTGCAGACGGCGATGGGGAAGCCGTCGATGATAGGGCCGTCGGCGGCGCGCGCGCCCAAGTCCCCTACCAACCGATCGTGCAACAACTGCTTGATCTGCCAAAGATTCGCCGCCTGCCACACAAAGGTGCTGCGATCCCCCAGGCCGGGAAACCACGCCGCCCAATGCCGCTTGAAATAACTCCAGATCGCCTCGTCGCCGTCATGACCCAGCAACTCTCCAACGATCTCTAGGGTGATTTCGCTATCGCTCAAGCGGGGAGCAAACCTACGGGTGCGCAACTTCACCCCGCCGATAACCGAATCAAAGCCATCTTCCACCCAACAAAACATCGTGATGATAAACTCTTCCAGCGACATGGCTAGCGTCCTCTAGGTTAGGTTTTCTCTTTCCATCAATAACCTACGACGATAGCCGTATCGCTTCAAGACCTAGCCAGTAAAGTTGCACATCGCGTTTACATGAAGGAAAAATAATGCTGGCGCACGACCACAGTGGTTCGCTTGCAGCCATTGTCCTCACTTTGATCGAGAGGCATCCCGAAGGACTGCATCTCGAAGAAGTTCGCAGTCGCGTTCGCTGGGGCGGGCATCGGCCCAGAGTGGATGATGTCGCGGCGGCCCTGTTGGATTTGCAACGCGCGGGGCTCACCCGAATCGGCCCCATGCGCCGGTGGTTTTCGTACAGCATCCCTACGCCATTTACGGCGCGCTACTCCGGTGACCGGGAACCGCTGGATAGCGCCGGGCACGTCCATCCAACCGGCGGCCCGGTGCTGGTTGCCATACCCGCCACGATAGGCGTTCCCGGTTCAGCCTCGCCGGTCGCGCCCGCCCTCGCCAGCGCTGGTGATCGGCTCGAACCATCCTGGGCGTTGCTGCGCCGACTCTTGCCCTACTATCGCGAGGCTCTCGCCCGCAATGAGCGGGCGCTGCTGCTCGGTGATACCAGCCGCTACGGCGAGCAGTTCCTATTCTTGGCGCCGTGCGGGCGGTGGTGGGCCGGTGAAGGCGAGCACGCCACGCTCGAAATAGCCCGTTCCGTGTTGCCTCCCGCCTTTCTCACCGCGCTGGCGCGGCGGGCGCGCGAGCCGATCCATGTCGCCTTTCCCATCGCTCTCGTGCGTCCGAGTGATGAAACCCGCCCGCCGTTTCTGGTTCCGGTGGCGACCGTGGCCACCGAATGGGCGCTTGATGCCGAGACCTTGCGCCTGACTCTCCCGGCGGAAACGCCCGCCATCGAATGGTCGTGGGTGCGGGGCCAGCGCCAGCGCGGTCGACGGGTGCGTGAATTGCTTGACGCGCTCGATATCAGCGCCGACGACGAAGTGTGGCAAACCGGCTCGTTCGTGGACTGGCGGACTTTCAACGAGCGCTTGGCCGGAGCGGTTCCGACCGAACTGCGTACCCCCCTCGACACTGCCCAACCCGTGCGCGCTTTAGACTGCGGAGGATCGGCGGGCATCTACGGCGCGTTGGCGCTCTTTCTGTCGAGCGATCTCCAGTTCGCCCGCCGAACGGTGCGTGATCTGCTGGATTTGGCGCAGTGGTCGGATGAAGAACTGGCCAGGACGGCGCTGGCCGCATTTTTCGGGGGTGCTACCGGGAATGAAGCGGGGGCCGAGCCGCCCGTGCCGGTACTGGAATCGCTGGCCTTGGGCGAAGACCAGTTGCGCGCCGTGCGCGATGGCCTCAACCGACCTCTAACCGTGGTCACGGGTCCGCCGGGCACGGGCAAGTCGCAGGTGGCGGTCGCTTTGATGGCCAGCGCCGCGCTGGCTGGGCGCAGTGTGCTGTTCGCCAGCCGGAATCATCAGGCGATTGACGCCGTTGTGGATCGGTTCGCCGAACAGGTTGAACGTCGCCCGTTGCTAATCCGGGCCAACACCCGGGATGGCGGCGAAGGGTTCAACTTTGAGCGGGCCATTGATGCCATCCTGGCCCGGCCCGGTGTTTCTGGGCGGCGTGAGCGCCTGGCGGCATCCTTCGATGCACTCGCCCGGTTGGATGCCGCGCGGGCTACCGCCATCGAGCGCGCTAACGACGCTGCGGAACAGGCGGACGAACTGGGCCAGATCGAAGCAGCCATCTGCGATTTGGAAACCGTCATCGGGCTGGACGGTACGGTCACTGCACCTTTGCCCACCCCGCTGCCGCCATCCGGGAACCGGGCGGCGCATGGCGGGTTGCGTCTGTTCGCGCCCTGGCTGCGCTTCTGGCGTTTATGGCGTCTGCGGCGGTTGCCGATTGACTGGACGCGGTTGGGTCTGGCCGAACCCGACGAGACGACGCTCGAACTGCACGAACAGCGACTGGACGACTTGCGGAGGCTCGAACGCCTGCGGGACGAACGGTCGCGGATCGAAGCCGACATTCGGCGGCGTCAAGCCACCGATGAGGGACCGGACCCCATCGCGCTCGGCGAACAGATCCAGGCTTCAGCCCGCGCCCGCCTGCTCGAACTGACCGAGGTGCTGGCCGAGTGCGCGCCCGAAAACCGCTCAGCGTTGACCGCGTTGCGTGGGGACTTGGCGCTGACTCGGAGTGAGGGGGCGGCAGGCGCGGCTCGCGCCCGCGAACGGTGGTCGGCGCAGCGCGGTTTGATCCTCGATCAGTTCCCGTTGTGGGCCGCGTCGAATCTCGGCGCGGCCAGCCGTATTCCGCTGGTTCCGGGCCTGTTCGATTACGTGGTGCTGGACGAAGCCGCCCAATGCGACATTGCCTCGGTGCTACCCCTGTTGGCGCGTGCGCGGCGCGCAATCATCATCGGCGACCCGGCCCAACTGACCCATATCACCCAGGTGCGCCCGGAATGGGAAGCCGAAGCCTTGCGGGCCGCCGGGCTGCGAGTTCCGGGCATTGGCAGCTTCACCTTCTCTGCCAACAGCCTGTTTCACTTCGCTGCCGCTGCTGCCGGCGACCATCACCTGTTGCGCGATCACTTCCGCTGCCACGACGATATCGCCGATTACATCAGCGAGACCTTCTACGGCCACCGGTTGCGGCCGCTGACCGATGCCCGCGCGTTGCGCCCGCCCGCCGGGAAGACCGCCGGATTTCACTGGACCGAGGTGTCGGGACCGATCCAGCCGGCGCGCACCGGGTGCTGGGCGCCCGTCGAGATCGAGGCAATCGTGGCCGAACTGAGCCGGTTGCTGACGCCTGGCGGGTTCGATGGCAGCATTGGCGTGGTGACCCCGTTTCGCGAGCAGGCCAACCGGTTGCGCGACCAGGTGGAGCGGGTGTTGCCGGTTGACCAGATCGCCCGCGCCCGGCTGGAGGTCCATACTGCGCACGGCTTCCAGGGCGACGCGCGCGACGTGATGTTGTTCAGCCTGTGCGTCGGTCCTGATATGCCGGAGCGGGCGCGGCAATTCCTGCGCGAGACGGGGAATCTGGTCAATGTCGCGGTCAGCCGCGCCCGCGCCATTTGCCATGTCTTCGGCGATCTGGACTATGCGGCGCAGTGTGGTATCCCTTACCTCGAAATGCTGCTCGCCCGCCGTCAGCAGCGGCGCGAAACCCCAACGGCGCGGTTTGATTCGCCTTGGGAAGAGCGGCTGTGGCGGGCGCTGGCGGCGCGCGGCATTGAGACCATCCCGCAATATCCGATTGCCGGTCGCCGGCTGGATCTGGCGCTGATCCGGGGCGAGCAACGAATCGACATCGAAGTGGATGGCGACTGGTTCCATCGCGACCCGGACGGTCGCCGCAAGATGGCCGATTTATGGCGTGATCATCAACTACGCGCGCTCGGCTGGAACGTCGTGCGCTTCTGGGTCTACGAACTCCGGGAGAATATGAATGCCTGCGTCGAGCGTGTCCTCACCAAACTCTAAACCACTGACCGCCGACCGGCTCATGCCGCCCGCTGATGCGCCCCCTGCCTGGCACTGGCGTTGGCAAGCCGCGCTCTGGCTTGCCTTCGGATTGACGCTCGGCGGTTTCGGCGCCGTGCTGTTCGGCGTCCTGGGTGGGGCCTTGGAACGGCAAACCTGGCGCGAACAGCGCGAGGCGACCCACGCCGAGTTGCAGACGCTCAGCGCGGAGCGCGTCCGTCTCGACCAGGCGGTAACCGAGTTGCGCCGAACGCATACTGCCCTTGATGCCGAGCAAGCCACCGCGGCAAAACTGCGGGATGAAGCGGCGGGTCTGCGTCGGGAACTGGCGGATGGCCGCGCGGAGCGTGACTCGCTGGCAAAGCGTCTGAATGGACTGTTGACTGAGACGAAGGCGGCGGAGACCCGGATCGCCGACCTTGAACAGCGCCGGGATAGCGCCGAGAAGCAGGCGTTGGAAACCGAGGATCGCCGCCGGATTGCCACCGAGGCCGAGCGCGCCGCCAAAGCGCGGCAAACCGAGGCCGAGCAGGCGCGCAACGATGCCATCAGCCAGCAAAAGCTCGCCGAGCAGCGCGCCGGACAACTGCTGCAAGACCAGAAGGCCGCCGAGCAGCGCGCCGCCGAAACCGCCCGGCAAGAACTGGCGCGGATCAATCAAACCCTGACGGCTACCCGTGAGGAACTGAAAACCGCGCAGGGCCAACTGGCCGAAACCCATGGCCAACAAACCTCGCTGGCCGCCGAAGTCGCCCGGATGAAGACTGAAAAGGAGGCTTCAGCCGGCGCCGTCCGTGAAGCTGCCGAGGCCAAGGCCGCCTTGGACAAGCTGTTGACCCGCCAGAAGGAGATTGAAAGCGCCGTGGCCGCGGCTGAACAGGATGGCCGCCAACTCGCATCAAAAAAGGTGGCGCTGGAAGCCGATCTCGCAAAACTTGGCGCGGTGAGCAAACAACTCGAAACAGCGCGGGCGGAACTGGCCACGGCAACCGCCGAACTCGAACGCACGCGCAGCCAATTTGATGAAGTGCGCGCCAAGCGGGAAGCGCTGGCCGCCGAGCTTGAACGATGGGGTCTGCGACGGGCCGAACTGGAGCGGGAAGTCGCTGCCCTGGAACCGCGCGCCAAGGAAGCGGAAGCCTTGCGGAAGCGCCTGCAAGAAGATACCGGTACGGCGAACGCCCTCCGCGAACAGATCGAGCGACTGCGCGCGGAACTCGCCCCGCCGCAACCCACTTCTCCAACCAGTGCCGCCCCCGCCGCCAACACGGGCGCCCGTGCGCGTTAAATCAGGAGCCAGTCCCCCATGGATACTCAGATGATGGTTTGGATAGCCTCGACTGGCGCATTCGCCTGCATGGTCAGTGTGATCATCGCATTGCTGGCCGGTATGCGCTATGGCGCTCACTTGCGGCGGATGCCCGCCGCGACGGCCCTCGAAAACGTCGTGGAGCGGCTGATGGTCGGGCGCGAAGAACTCGAACGGGTCGAGGCCGAGTCGCAACATCAGATGGAAGAGCGGAATTCCCTTAAAGCTGAATTGGACGGGATCATCGTCCGCCGCAAAGAGGAAGAAGCGCGCCTGCACGATTTGCAACAGGATTTGGCGAGTCTCGATAGCCGTCGCGCCGAGATCGAGAAGGTACGCGATGAACTGGCCGAGGGGCGCACCCAGCTTGCCGAACTGGCCGAACGCCGGGCGGAGTACGATCAACTGGTCATTGGTGCGGAGCGGGCACGGGCGCAACTCGCCTTACTCGATGAGCGCAAGGCTGAAATCGAAGCGCTCACTACCGCAGAGCGTGACGCGCGTACCCGCTTGGCCGAAGCCCTTGGAAAGCTGGACTATATCGACCGTCAGGTCACCACGGCTCGCGGCGAAACCGAACGGCTCGCGGCGGAACAGAAAAAACTCCTGAACGAAACCCAGGGCCTTGAGGAGAAAAGGACACAGTTACAAAGCGAATTGGAACAGCTACGGCAGGAGCGCGATCCGCTGGCGGCAGAACTGGACAAGACCCGCCAGGAACTCGCAACCGCCAGCCAAGAATTCACAACCACGCGCAAGCAGCGGCAAGAACTTGAGGAAGAACTGGCACACCTGAGATTTGTTCGCGCCAGCGCCGAAGCGGCTATGGACACCACCCGTGCAAAATTGGAATCAGCGCAAACCGAGTGGGTGGAACTGCAAAGGGAACGTGAACCCTTGGCGGCGGAATTCGAAAGTACGCGCAGGGAAATCACCACCGGGCGCGAACGGCGGCAGGAACTTGAAGAAGAGTTGGCTGGCTTGTACGCCGCGCGCGCTATCACCGAGGCTACTGTGGCTACAACCCGCGATGAGTTGGAGGTGGCGCGAACCGAACTGGCGCAACAACAGCCGCTTAAAATCGAACTTGAATCACTTCGCCGCAAGATCATCGAGGCCCGTGACCGCCAGCAAGAACTCGATGCCGACTATGATCTCAAGCTGAGCCGACTCAAGGAGATTGAAAAAGAAATCCAGGCTCAGGGCGGTGGCGGCGATGGCACGGAACTTGATAGCGTACTCGCCGATCTCGTGCGTCTTCCAGCCTGTCTCAGCGATCAAAAGAACGCGCAACGCGCGGTGAGCGAGCAAGAAGCACTTGACCGACTTCGCCAACATCTGAAAGCGCTCGACTTGCACTTCCCCGAACGCACCCTGTATGCCTTCCACACCGCCATCAAGACCGCGACGATTAGCCCGCTTACGGTGCTTGCCGGTATCTCCGGCACCGGTAAGAGCCAACTTCCCCGGCGCTATGCCGAGGCCATGGGTATCCATTTCCTGAAGATTCCAGTACAGCCGGGCTGGGATAGCCCGCAGGACATGCTCGGGTTCTACAACTACCTGGAGAAACGCTACAAGGCCACCGAACTGGCGCGGGCGCTGGTCTACTTCGACCCGTACAACTGGCCGGCTCAAGCAGAGAGATTCAAGGATCGACTCCTGCTCGTGCTGCTCGATGAGATGAACCTCGCGCGGGTCGAGTACTACTTCAGCGAGTTCCTCAGCCAGCTTGAGGGTCGGCCCGCGCCTGGCCATCTTGATATGGACGGCATTCGCAAATCGGAAATCACGCTCGACATTGGTGGCGCGGGCGGTAAATCACGCCGCATCTATCCCGGCCACAACATGCTGTTCGTCGGCACGATGAACGAAGACGAGTCCACGCAAACCCTGTCCGACAAAGTGCTGGATCGAGCCAACTTGTTGCGTTTCCCGCGTCCCAACAAACTCGTTGCCGAGGCATTCACCGGGGCAGGTACTCCGGTTGACGCATACCTGCCGGCCTCGCACTGGCATGGCTGGCGGCGACGGTTCGGCGAACTGCCCGACCACCTGCGTACCCGGATTACCGATTCCTGGATCGATAAGCTCAACAACCATTTGGGCGAACTGCACCGGCCGTTTGCCCATCGCGTCAATCAGGCTAGGACTTACGCATTGACAGGAGGTTGAAATTGTGGATTCAGGTGCTCCAAGTTAGGGGTGAACGTTTGGATGAATGCAGCAATGATCGGATTAAACAACTCACGCTTTAAGCGATAGCAATTAC
>JBATNZ010000096.1:0-15463 GCA_049290615.1 Candidatus Contendibacter sp. | reverse complement strand
CACGGCCACCGCGCCGCCGTCCGGACCACGAGCCGCCACTCCACCGTCCGGACCACGAGCCACCGCGCCACCGTCCGGACCCACGGCTACACCACCGTCCCCTCGAAAGCTACCCCCACTAAACCCGCCGTCATCATGAAAGCCGCCGAAGCCGCCGCCGCCGAAGCCGCCGCCGCCGAAGCCGCCACCGCGGGCTTCCGCCAACTGCACGAACCCCGGAACGCTCAGTATTGCCGCGACCACAATGGCCCCGCTCATGGATTTGAATGTCGATACGCTCATGACTAACCTCCGGTCTTGGCCGGCGGAACTGCTGGCACGGATGGGGTGGGGGAGATGGCCGGCACGAATTTGATCTTCCGCGCCCCGGGTGGCGCTTCAAAGGTAAACAGCCCCGGTTTCAGTTGGGGAGAGATATTCCAGTCCTGGAGATAGGCCGTCCATTGGGGAGATGCCGGGAGGTTCTTCTGAGTGATCACGATCTTGCGCGGTAACGGCCTGGAGCCAGTCTCAATCCAGACCTGGAACTGGATATCGTTCCGGTCAAAAGCCAGGTGATCGGTGGGTACGCCCCGGACCCGGCTCGGGCCGACATAGAGGGCGTGGCGCTGGCCCTTCGCCAGGTGTTCGCACAGCTTCGGGCTGGCCAGATCGGCAAGGGCAACCCGCAGTTTCAAGTCGTGATCGGCTTGCTCCAGCGCCCTTTCGATCTCCGGGGGCGCCGCCACGGTGGCATACACCTTGGCTGCCGGGCTGTACAGGGTCAGGGTCTTGCCATCATAGAAAAACTGCTTGTTGACCCGGTCGCCATCGGCGTTGACCCGGAGTTTGTTCGGCCGTTCCACGAAGGTTTCCAGTTCAAAAGCGTACTGGAGTTTTTTGCCCCCCGCGTACACCCGATCATCGGTGACCTCGGCGCGATAGGAAAACTGCTGGTGCGACTTCAGGTAGTCGCACATCCGCTGGACGACTTTATCAGGCTCTGGCGGCGTCTCTTTCTGCTGCGTCTCGGCGGCCAGCGCCGGACCACTCAGCAAAACCAGGCTCCCCATGGCCAAACCCGCGATACGACTGGATCGCATGGCAATCCTCCTCGGTAAAGGGATGAACGTGTTGTGCTGGGCAGGAAACCCTGCCCAGCAGCAGGCCGATTACTTCATTGTGACCGTGAGGCCAGTCACGTTCCCGAGATTGAGATCCAAACCCTTGGTCCGCGAGCGCAGGTTCATGATCACCCCGTTCTCGTTCTGCAAGCGCAAGCCGCCCACGCCGCCACCCAGGGCAACGCTCGCTTCCAGCTTGGTGTAGGTGCCGGGGAATTGGGAAACTTTCTTCATATCGTACACTTCGCCGGCGGCGCTCATCCTCGAGATGCCCACGTTGAGGCCGGCGCTCAGTCCCTTGAGCTTGAACGGATATTTCTTGCCGTGGAACGTCAGCGTCCCGCCGCCGGTGCTGCCGCCCAGCAACAGCCCAAACTGCTTTTCGGCAATCGAGACCTTGCCGACCGGCTGTTTGCTGACCTCCGCCGCCAGCGCCAGGTTGCCCGCCAACAGTGTCGCGGACAGCAGGACACCGCCGATTATGTTGCGATAGTTCTTCATCATCAGTTTTCTCCTCGGTTAAAAGCATCAAGCAGAATTCGGTTGGGTGATATCACTACGCATCACCCGAACCGGGCGTTTCACAGTAAGGATTGTAATCATTCAATCCCCTCTCCCCTTGTCAAGGGGGAGAGGGCTAGGGTGAGGGGGTAAGTCTTTGAAACTGCGGCCCTCACCCCCAACCCCTCTCCCGCAAGCGGGCGAGGGGAGTGCATGGTTACTAAGGATTTAGTTCAAATTGGGGTCGGGGTAATACTTGGCGCCGGTAATGCTGACCCCGACGATGGCGCCCTGATCGCTGAGCTGGTACATCAGCACGCCCGGCGATACCGACACGCCCATTTGGTTCCCCATCTGCTGGGTGCTGGTCCGCGCCGACGCCATCGCGTTAGCCCCGAACTCCCAACCCGAATACACGAACTGGTCGAAGGCTTGGGGGTTCTCGAACACGAACACCAGCCGGAACCGCTGCACGCCGAAGCCGTAACCGGGCTGCAACTCGACCATCCGCATGAACGTCTCGCGCCGGGTGGCGTGGTTGACGGCGATCCCCTCTCCGGTGGCGCTGCCCATGAACAGGACTTTTAAGCCGAAATTACTGAAAACGGCATAACCAGCCGACCGTTGGATCCGCCGGCGGGCATCGGGATATTGCTGGTAAAGCTGCGCCAGCGTCTCATTCGCCAGCTCGCGCACCGAGGCGCGTTGTTCGTCCGCCTGATACGGGGACATGGGAGCCGTCGTACAGGCCTGTAAGCCGAGGCCCAAGGCGACCATCAGCAACATCATGAAGATACGGAATAATCGCATGGTTGTTCTCCTATCCATTCAGAGGCGGCGGCGCATTCGTGCCGCCGCATTCGTATAATACAACGGTGATTGAGTGCGGAATCCTATCGTGCTCCATGGCCTGATCTTTTCGGGTGTCGCCTGATTCACTGCTCCAATGCTGGGCCTACCAGGGCCACGATCTTTGCCCTGACTTCACTCAATTCGGCGGTGGAAACCTTCCCTTTGTATTGAGCCTTGCGAGCTACCCAATCAAGGCTCTTGACCTGGTCGGCCAAGGCAGCGCCCGGACGGTCACCCGCAACCGAAACTTCGAAGGGATAACCCTTGACCTGCGTGGTCATGGGGCAACAGAGCATCAGTCCGGTCTTGCCGTTGTAGGCCGAAGGGCTGACGACCAGCGCCGGCCGGTGGCCGGCCTGCTCGTACCCGGCCTGCGGATCGAAATACAGCCACACGATGTCGCCAGCCTCGGGCACGTAACGCCCAACCATCAGAGGGCTTCCTTGCCCGCTGGCGCACCGAAGTCGACCTCGGCGTGCAAGTTTTCCGGCGTGATGCCGGCCAGCAATTCGGCAAGGTCGTATCCCCTGGGGCGTACCGGCTCGATCACGATGCGCCCGCCCTCTTCACGGACATCCACGGTTCCATCCAGCTTCAGATGCACCGCTTCCATGATGGCGACAGGAATGCGCACCGCTGCGCTATTGCCCCACTTTTTCACGGTAGCACGCATGTTTGATCTCCCTCGTATCTTCAATGCAGATACATTACGCCACCACCACTGGCGTTGCAATATTGTCGATACCGCGCCACTGGCCAACTTTCGCCAACCCCTTGAATTCGTCATACCCGTCCTCGCGAATGCGGGGAACGCGGGTATCCAATCTTTTCAGCGGCTGATTGGATACCCGCTGGCGCGGGAATGACGGAAAGCGAAAGTCCTGTCCAAATTAATGCGCACGCAGGGATTCGGCCAGGCTGATCAGATTCTGAGGGTTCACGCGAATAATACCGTGGCGTGGGGTGTCAATGTCCGCGATGAGCATGAACGCGATGGAGACCACCAGTGGGAGAACCGGAAGCAATTTGGTTCCCTCGGTAACGCTGCGCACACCATAGCCGACCAACACGTTGCAACAAATGGCAATCGCCGCCATCAGACCCCATGCCGCGGTGGGGATTCGATTCCATAAAGCCGCCTGGGTGTATCCCTGTGAGTTCAACACATCGTTCATGCCTGAAACGACCAGAGCGACAATAGGGGTCGGCTGCGCCGCGGCCGGAGCCCGGACTGCGGACCACAGATCGGTCTGCAATTGAGTCGTGCGGGCATTGATCTCCGCAAGCGGTTGCCCCTCATGGGTCATATAGAACAAGACCCGCTGGTCGAGATAATTCCGTAGCAACGCACGCAGGTTTGCCGCATCCGCAGCCGGCAGCAGGTCGGCCCGGACGTATTCGGTGCCGATCGCGTTGGCCTCTGCCTCCTCAAGATTCTTGCGTTGATCGTATCGGCTGATCGCCATTGAAAAGCTGAATCCGATAATGAGTCCAAGCAGGGTCAGCGTAGCGGCCTGGATAACGCCAAGGTCTTCTCGCGTCTCCTCGTCCAGCTTGCGTCGCCTTCTGAGAACGGACCTCCCGCTCCACGCCGACAGCCACAGCACGATGAAAGAGAGCGCGAAAACAAGTAATGGGTAGTGAACGATGGAGTTGTTCATACTTGAACTCATCAAAAATGGCGCCTTAAGACGAGTGGGGCGCCCAGTTAAAATCAGTTGTTCGGCGCCGGGAGACTTTCCAATTCCTTCAGGCGTTTCATGGCCTGCATCGCCTGGAGGGAGTTGTAGTTGATGCCGGCGGCGTTCAGGCTGCTGCCCTGCTGAAACGGATATTCCGGCAGGGTGGTGAGAAACGCCTTGAGCTGCTGCTGCACCGGGATGAAGAGCCAGATGTTGTCGCCGTACCAGCGGATGTACATCCCCGATGGGCTTGCTGCCCGCTCGTAGGGATCGGCCCGGAGGTTGGTGATCACCGGCCAGCCCGGCATGGTATTTCACCTCTCGTTGCGGGTTTCGGCGTAACCATTCGTTGCCCTTGCGCCCTGGCGAGGGGGCGAGGGGGCGAGGGGATGAATGACGAGCGGCTGCCGCTTGCCGTCGTGTCAGATCAAGGGTCGCGACAAACCTCGCGGCGGTGGCCGATCTTGACGATCTCCACCACCACTTCCGCATCCGCGACAGTGTAGAGGATGCGGTAGTTGCCTTGCCGCACGCGATAACGCTCCTGGCCGGAGAGCTTCTCGGAACCGGGCGGGCGCGGGTTTTCCCGCAGGGTTTCGATGCGCGCCAGGATGCGGCGCACGTCCTCCTGGGGGATGCCGTGCAGGTCCTTGGCGACCGACGGCTTGAGGCGCGGTTCAAAGCGTGCCATCGGCCTTGAGCCGGGCGAGAAACTCTTCGTAGCTCAGGGTCGGCTCCGCGGCGCGGGCGGCGAAGGCGGCCAAGTCTTCCTCGTCCTCGCTCAAGGCGACGCGGATCGCCTCGTTGACGATCTCGGACATGCTCCGCCGGGTCGCGGCGGCCTTGAGCCGCAATGCCTGATGCAGCGCCGGTTCGAGATAGACGGTGGAGCGGATGGTTTCGGTGCTCATTGACGCCTCCAAAACGTTTGGACGTTTTATCGTTATAGCATCGCGGGTCGGTCGTCGCCAGCACTTCAAGATGCGCTCGGCGGGACCTCATTCCTTGGCGATTTGGCGCTCTAATACCGTTTCTCGATAGATTTTATGACTCAGAATGGTAGGGCGGGTTAGGGCGTCAGCCCGTAACCCGCCGATTCGGCTGCGGTTTCGGCGGGTTACGCTACGCTAACCCGCCCTACATTAGAAGATATAAAACCTGATAGGAATTGGTATAAAGCCAGCTTCTGGTACTGCTGGTAATTGATCTCGGTCCCCGCTCCTACGATTTAAGCGACTGCGTGACGATGTCCCGGTGCTGGGTTTGCCAGCCGGCCGCCTGATCGATCACCCGATAGGTCGCCCACTTGATCCAATCCATGACGACCACCCAGACGATGGTGTAGCCCAGCACCCAGCCGATGGTGGTCCAGGACAGCTTCGGCACCAGCCAGCCTTGGGCGCACATCAGGATAGCCAGAATATTGGTGGCCCACAGCGCGGCGTTGAGCGGCAGGCTCGGCAGCGGCGGCTGGAAGAACCAGCGGGCGGTGCGGGTGTTGTAGAGCAGGAAGTGGCCGCCGAGGACGATTTGCAGGAACATCACCGATTGCAGTTCGGCTTGGGTGAAGAGCTGGAAGTATTGTTGCTCCGGGACGCTGCTCAGAATCTCGAAGCCGATGATCAACAGGCCGAACGATTGCACCACCGAAAACAGACCCAGCACCGAGGACACGCCGAGCACCCGCGGCATCTGCCAGCGGATCGGCTGTTTCGCCACCTCGGTGTTGTCGTAGGCAATGGTCATGATCGGCGCGTCGTTGAGAACGGCCAGGACCACGATCATGATCGCGGTCAGCGGCTTGAAGTCGAAGAACAGGGTGGACAGCACCACCAGGAACATGATGTCCATGGTCAGCGCCACCCGGTAGGTGGTGTAGCTGGTGATGCGGCCGAAGATGCGCCGCGCCTCGTCGATGGCGTTGTTGATCACCGACAACCCCGGC
This sequence comes from Candidatus Contendibacter sp., assembly GCA_049290615.1. Classification (GTDB taxonomy): domain Bacteria; phylum Pseudomonadota; class Gammaproteobacteria; order Competibacterales; family Competibacteraceae; genus Contendibacter. Next base: position 9,380 of record JBATNZ010000096.1, on the reverse strand, counting down.
GCGGTCAGGATCAGCGCCGCCGCGCCGCGGGCGGCGTCGGTGGCGCCGGAGACGGCGGTGCCGCAGTCGGCCTGTTTCAGCGCCGGGGCGTCGTTGACCCCGTCGCCGGTCATGGCCACCAGGTGGCCGCGCTCCTGCAATGCCTTGACGATGGCGTATTTATGTTCGGGGAAGACCCGGGCGAAGCCGTCCGCCTTCTCGATGGCCTCGGCGATGGCGGGCGGCACGTTATCCGGGTCCATGTCCTTCGGGAAGGCGTCCGCCGCCGGGATGATGTGGGCGCCCATGCCTAACTGCCGCGCCGTTTCCCGGGCAATGGCGGTATCGTCGCCGGTGATCATTTTCACCCGCACGCCCTTCAGCGCGGCCTGATCGATAGTGGCTTTGGAGTCGTCGCGCGGCGGGTCGAACATCGGCAGGATGCCGAGCAAGGCCCAAGTCTGGCCCTCGTCCTCGGAACGGGCGACGCCCAGCGCGCGATAGCCCTTGGCGCCCAGTTCCTCGACGGTCTGCTTGACCTTGGCCGCATCGTCGCCGGTCAGCTTGGCCAGTTCGGCGATCACCTGCGGCGCGCCCTTGGAGACCAGCACGGTCTTCCCCTCGGGCGTGGCCACCGTCGCCTGGGTGCGCTTGCCGACCGGGTCGAAGGGGACGAACTTGAGCTGTCGGTGGGTCGCCAGGGCGTTCGGGTCCCGCAGCGCGCCGAGCACGGCGGTGTCGATGGCGTCGCGGTCTTCACTCTTCGAGGCCAGCGCCCCGGCCAGAATCACTTCCTGCGGGTCGGTGCTGGCGAACAGAATCGGTTCGCCCAGGGTGAGCTGATTCTTGGTCAGGGTACCGGTCTTGTCGGAGCAGAGGATGTCGACCCCCGCCATTTCCTCGATGGCCGACAGCTTGGAGACAATGGCCTGTTCCCGCGACAGGGCCAGCGCGCCCAGCGCCATGGTGATCGAGAATACCGCCGGCATCGCCACCGGGATCGAGGCGACCAGCAGGATCAGCACGAACTGGAGGATGTTGAGGGCGTCGGCCCAGCGCCAGTCGTCCTTGACCACGATGTCGCGCCAGACGTCGAAGCCGATCATGATCAGCGCCAGCACCAGGGCGATCACGATCAGGAAGTTGCCGATCTGGAACATCGCCTGCTGGGCGTGGCTGACCGAGCCGGCCCCGGCCACCAGCTTGGCGGTGCGGCCGAAAAAGGTGTTGGCGCCGGTGCCGATGACCACGCCCTCCATCTCGCCCTGCTTGACCACGCTGCCGGAATAGGCCACGTCGCCGACTTTCTTGTTGGCCGGCAGCGATTCGCCGGTGAGCGCCGCCTGATCGATGGCGGCGAAGTCGCCCCGGACCAGCCGCAGGTCGGCCGGAACGATGACGCCCAGCCGGATCTTGACGATGTCGCCGGGAACCAGGGTCGCCGCCGGCACCGTTTGCCATTGCCCGTCGCGCCGCGCGGTGGCTTCCGGGGCCAGACTGTTCTTGAGGGCGGCCAGGGCGCTGGACGCCTTGCGGTTCTGCCAGAATTCCAGCCCGGCGTTGAAGAGCAGCAGGCCGGCGATGACGGTGAAGTCGTCCCAGCGGCCCAGGACGGCCGACACCAGGGCCGCCGCCTCGATCATGGTGGCGATCGGGCCGGTGAAGGGGCCGAGCAGTTTGGCCAGCAGGCTCTCTTGTTTCTCGACCAGGGCGTTCGGCCCGTACTTGGCGAGCCGTTGCTGAGCTTCCGCGCCGCTCAGGCCGGTTTCCGGCTGGACTTCCAGGGCCGCCAATACCTCTGGAACCGGCCGCTTCTCCAAATCCACCCCGCCGGCGATCACCGGGGGGCTGGCCGTTGCTGTTTCACGACTCATCAAGGTTTTCCTCCGAGCGTCATTAGTTTCTATAGCGCTTCTATCTGACTTGTGGAATCGCTGCTTCGAACCACCCCGGCGCTGCGCGCCACCCCTCCTTAGCCAAGGAGGGGAAATTCCACAACTGGCATAGGATCGCTATACCCTTTCACCCTGCGCCCCGCCCCGCACCGCCGCGAGCGCTTCGTGCAGTGTTCCGAACACGCGCGCCTCGCCGAGGGCCGCCGCGATGCCGTGTCGGTCCATGTCCGCCCGCAGGTCGGGGGTGACGCGCGCGAACACCAGTCCGACGTGGCGCGCCGCGAGATCGTCGATCAGATCCCGCAGCGAACGCGCGGCGGAGTAATCGAGGTCCGTTATCGGGCCCGCATCGACCACGAACCACCGCACCGGCGTTGGGGCGTGCGCCACCAGCGCGCGCACCTGATCGGCAAAGCGGTCCGTGTTCGCATAGAACAGGTCGGCCCCGAACCGATAGACCACGAGCCCAGGCCCGGTCTGCGTGCCCGGGGTAGCGGGCATCGGTTCCCACCGGCTCGTCGCGTCCGGAACCAGCACGGCCGTATGGGGACGATAGCTGTGGCGCACGTGCCGCAGCAGCGAGAGGCCAATGGCTATCAGGATGCCCTGCTCGACGCCGATGGCGACGACGGCCGCGGCGGTGAGCACCGCCAGTCCGAACTCTCCCGGACTCTCGCGGCGAATCGCGCGCAGCCCTCCGACATCGACCATCCCGACCGCGATGGTGAACACGATGGCGGCCAGCACGCCGCGCGGCAGGTACTGCAGCGGGCCGGTGAGAAAGAGCAGCACCAGCAGCACGATGCCGGCGAAGACCAGTTGCGCGAGCTGGCTGCGCGCGCCAGCGCTGTCCGCCATCGCGGTCTGGGTGGGACTGCCGTTGACCACGAAGGTCCCGCTCGCCGCCGCCGCCGCGTTGGCGGCCGATAAGCCGAGGATGTCGGCGTCCTCGTCGAGGCGCTCGCGATGGCGCACCGCGAACACGCGCGCCGTGGCCGCGCTTTGCGCGATGATCATCACGAAGCAGGAGGCCGCCACCGGCAGCAGCGCCAGGGTTTCGCTCCAGGTCACCACGGGCATCCCGATCACCGGCAGCCCGCCCGGCACGGGACCGATCACCGCGATACCGCGCCCGGCGAAGTCGTAGGCCGCGCTCGCCGCGATCGTCCCCACCACGGCGATCAGCGCGACGGGCAGGCGCGGGGCGAAGCGATGACCGAGCAGGATCGCGGCGGCCACCAGCGCGGAGAGGGCGAGCGTCGGCCCCTGGATTCGGGGCAGTTCCTGGATGATCTCCCACGCCTGATCGAGGGTGCGGTGCGCATGCACCGCCACGCCGAGCATGTCGCCGAGCATCGCGATGCCGACCTGAAAGCCGACGCCGGTGAGAAAACCGACCAGCACGGTCCGCGAGAGGAAGTCCGCCAGGAAGCCGAGCTTGAAGATCCGGGCGAGCAACAGGAAGGCGGCGGTCAGCAGCGCGACCATGCCGACCAGCGCCATGTACTTCTCGCTGGCGGGCGTCGCCAGGTGCGACAGCGAGCTGGCAAAGATCGCGGCGGTCGCCGAGTCGGCGGCCACGACCAGATGGCGCGAGGAGCCGAACACCGCGAAGGCCACCAGCGGCAGCAGCACGGTGTAGAGCCCGGTGACGACGGGGGTACCGGCGATGCGGGTGTAACCGAGCACCTGCGGGATGTTCATCGACGCGAGCGTCGCGCCGGCCAGGGCATCGCGCAGAGCGCCGGTGCGGGTGAGGGGCCGGATACCCCCAAAGAGGCCCGGCGCGGCCGGCGGATCAGTCGCCAAACCAGAATCCGGGCGCTGGTCGGTCATGCCTGCTCCTCCTGGTCGGACGGGTCGTTGTTAGCGCATTACCTGAAGGATAGAACCCCTTACTTCCTGGAACCCTTGGGCGGTTGGTCCGCGAACGGTATTTCGCCATCCCGTTGATAGCGTTTCCGGGCGCTCGGACGAAAGACATACGCCACCACGATCAGAAAGAGGAGGGGCACTCCAATAAACCAGCCGTATTGCTGGAGAAACGACCAGATCGTATTCATCATCGCTCCTTTTATGGTCTATCAATCGCTGTAGTACCCGGAACAGCAGCGCTCGCGTCCCTGGTCTTTTTCTCTTCCGCCGCCGCCGCATGATACTGCCGCCGGATTTGAGCGATGTTCACGGTCGGCTCGGGAAGTTCCATTTTCAGACTTTCCAGGGTCTCCACGATGATCTGGGAGACCGCCAAATCCCGGAACCCTTTGTGGTTGGCGGGGATGACGAACCACGGGGCATGCGTCGTGCTGCACTCGCTCAGCGCGTCCTCGAAGGCGGCCTGGTAATCGTCCCAGTATTGCCTTTCCTCATAGTCCGCGTCGCTGATCTTCCACTGTTTGGCGGGATCGTCGAGGCGTTCCTTGAACCGCGCGAGCTGTTCCGCCTTGCTGATATGCAGGAAAAACTTCAGGATATGGACGCCGCTGTCATGCAGCAGTTGCTCGAAATGACGGATATGGGCATAGCGCTTGGACCAGACTTCCTCGGATACCAGGCGATGGACCCGGGCCACCAGCACGTCCTCGTAATGGGAGCGGTTGAAGATGGCGATTTCCCCCTTGGCCGGCGTCGCTCGATGAATCCGCCAGAGAAAATCATGTCCGGCTTCTTCGGCGGTGGGCTTTTTGAAACACGTCACCCGACAGCCCTGCGGGTTCACGGTGCTCATGACGTGCCGGATGACGCCGTCCTTGCCGCCCGCGTCCAGCGCTTGTAATACGATCAGGAGCGAGCGCTTGCGCTCGGCGTAAAGCCGGTATTGCAGATCGGACAGCCGCTGCCGGTAATGCTCGATCTCCGTGGCGGCGGATTCCCTGTTTTCATGCCGGTCCTTGAAGCCGGGATCGATGGCGTCGAGCTTGACCCGGCTGCCGGCTTCGACGATGAATTGCTTGCGGTATTCCATAAGGCTTCACCTGTCTCCTCGGTTGAGGGTAACCAGCGGAATTCCGGATTGAGCAGCGCAAACCAAGGTGGCCGCAAAGGTGCTCAGCACGCTGGTTTCCAGCATGGCATTCTCTTCGCTGGGTAACGGCGTAAGTTTGTCCGCCGCCAGCGCCAGACCACCAACCAGCAGGAAGGTGGCGAAAAAGACGCCGCCGATCATGTCGCGAGAGATCTGAGTCATCGAATGTCTCCTCAATGAAAGCGATTGAACCGCCGAGCGATCCGCCCGTCCGGTTCACCAACGGTCGGGGAAAGGATCGAACAACCGATGGTGTAGTTATAACCGTCCACACCCCCCAACCCCTCTCCCGCCAGCGGGCGAGGGAAGCGAACGGTTACGCCAAGCGTTTCAGGGTTTCAGCGCGGTGGTCTCGTCGCGGAGGCGCGGGGCGAAACGCTCGGTGAGCACCGGTCCCAGAATGGCCGTGGTCAGCATCAGCACCAGCACCGCATTGAGCACTTCCTTGTCGAGCAGGCGCTGGCCCGCCGGGTCGAAAGTATCGTAGGCGACCAGCGTGGCCGCCAGCGTTGCGGCCACCTGCGGCAAGGTGAGCGACCACATCGTCTGGCGCGCGGCGGGCGTGTACGCGAAGGCCCGTCCCGCGATTTCCACCGCCAGCCACTTCCCGACCAGCAGCGCGCCGATGATCGCTGACACCAGGGCAAAATGGTCGACGATGCTGTGGAAGAAAACGACCGGGTCGATCAGAAATCCGGTCACGATAAAGAAGATCGGGATGAAAAAGGAATCGCCCACAAATTTCAGCTTCTCCTTGGCCGGTTGGTCACGAACCGCCCCGTTGACCGCCAGTCCGGCGAGGAAGGCCCCGACGATGCCCGGCAGGTTGATGACGGTTGCGAGGAGGCCGGCCACGGCGACGATCGCCAGCAGGAGGACAAAATAGGCGTTCTCATCCGCTTCCACCTTTTTCAGAGCAATTGCGCCCACGCGACTCAAGCCCACCAGGATCAGCGGGATAAAGATGGCGATCTCGGCGAGTTGCAGCGTCATCCCGGACACCGAAAAGCCGCTCTGATAGGTCGAAAGACAGACGGCGAATACAACCAGGGACAGCGTGTCAGAGATCATCGTCGCGCCAAACGTAATGGTGATCGGTTCGAGCCGAGTCAGGCCCAGCCGAGCGACGATGGAAGCTCCCAGGAGCGTATGCGAGGCGAGCAGCGACCCCAGGACGACCGCTGGAATGAGCGGGTAGCCGAACCAAAGTCCCACGGCCGTACCCAGCACCTGCGGGATCAGGGTTGTGCAGAAACCGAACAGGAGCGACCGGTTCCGCGCCCGCTGAAACAGCGCGAGATCGATCTCCAGACCGGCGAAAAACATGAGCATCAGCTTGCCCAATTCGGCGAAGAAATCCGCGACGGCATGATGCACGGGAAAAATCCCCAGACCATACGGTCCGACCACGATGCCGCCGAGTAACAGGCCCACGACCACCGGCAACCGCGCCCGGCGAGCCAGCGGCGGAATGCCCACGATGAGCGCCATGGCGATGGCAAATCGTGCCAGCAGGGGCAGAGACCCTGCGTGTGTGCGAATAAATTCAAGAATGTCCATGGGTTATCTCTCACCAGCTATCAACGTATTGGAGAATCTCTCCGCAAGCCCGCGACGATCCGATCCACGGCGGAAAGGGCGTTGGAAGAAACGCTGGAACCCCGCGCACAGGTCATTCAAGCCCGGCTCGCCGTCCGACGAGCATCGACAGCCGCGTCCCGTCGCCGGCCTTGGTGTACTCCTCACTTCACCTTCTCGATGTCGGGCAGCTTCCAACTCTTGTCAAAGACCGCCTTCTCCGGGCCATAAAGACGGAACCACGGGAACCACTTCTGACCGGCGGGCGTGTAAAGCCAGTTGGACTCCTGACCGGCGGGCGGCTTCGGGCCGATGTAGATGTCCACCGAGCCGTCGGCGTTCTTGCGCAATGTCTTGTCGAGCGAACCGAGCGTGAGGCGCTGCGAGTTGAGGAAGAAGCTCGACGTTTTCAGGCTGTAGACGGTGATGGACCAAAACTCACGCACCGGCACCGCCGCCGGAACATGTAGTCGGTAGTTACTCCCGCCATCCAACGGTCTGCCGTTCTTGTCGTGAAAGCTGGCGAAGTAGAAACTGCCGGTGCCCAGCTTTGCCGTCGGGCAGAAATACTGCGAGAGAGCGATGGCTCGCGCATCCACACCAAAATAGTTCGGCGTCTCCCACTTGAATTCGGTCGGCATGGTAATGGGCGGGCTGGGAATGACCCACTGACTTTCCGACCACCACGGAGTGCCGTCCGTTGTGGCCTTGTTCATCAACCACGCCTGCGCTTCCGCTGCCGCCCTTCTCAACACGGCCACGGTTTGGGCGTCGGGCTTGAACTCCTTGCCCTTCTCGATGCCGAGCGGCAACAGCATGCCCATCATCTGGAGGTCGCGGGGTTGCACGGTCTCCTCGTTCAGCGCGCGGGACAGGCTGCTGAAGAAGGTCTCGTCATACTTGATCAGGCCGTTGTACATGACCTCGGTCATGTCGAGCAGCCGTTGCGCGGGCGGGTTGGCCACTTTCGACAAGGGATAGACCTTCACCTGCTTCACCAGCGCATCGCCGGCCTGCACATCTTTTTCGGCATCGGATGCCAGGATGGAACGTAGCAGCGTCATCGTGTTGTGGGTCGCAGGGCGCACCGGCGTGTAGCCGTCCGGCACGTCACCCTTATAGTCAGGTGGCAGCATGAGGTACTTGCCGCCCTTGCCCTCGAAGCCGATGTCGACGAGCGGCACATACCATGCGTCTTCGATAGTGCCGTAGAAGCTGGCCCCGGGCACGGCCGGCGGCAGTTCGACGACCACCGGGCCGTCCTGCTGCGTGTTGATGAAGAAATACATGTAGCGCGTGTTGACGTTGGGCGTGGGCGACTGGTTCTTCCAGCCGCCGCCCTTGGGCCACCAGACGATGTCGTTGTAGTTCGCCTTGCCATCGCGGAAGTAGGCTTGCTTCACAGCGTCCTCGCCCACGAGCGGCAGGCCCCAGATGACCGCATCCACGGCGCGACGCTCCAGCATGCGCTGCTGGAGCGCCTTCGGCGAGTTATCCTGGGCAGACACGTTCGGCACCAGGACGGCGAACGTGGTCAGGGTGAACAGCAGCACTGCGATTCGTTTCATTCTCATTCCCGATGTCAATGGCTGATGTTTCTCAGTACGGCCGCGCCGGCCCGATTGGGCCGCGCGCAGGCATTCACGGTTTACGCATCTGACCCAGTACCGGCGTCTTCACCAGCGCCGCGATGCCATACCAGACGGTGCAGCCCGAACCGCCGCCCCAGATCGAGATGCGGCGGGTCGTCCGCCGCCAAACCGCCTAGAAGCGGAAAACCACCCCAAGCGCGGGTCCGCTGAAGTCGGTGTTTTGCAACAGCTTATCGCTGCCCATGTCGTAACTCAGGTAGCGGTAGGCCAGCACCAGGTCGCCCCAATCCCAGCGGTAGCCCACTCCCGCCAGCGCCTGCCAGGTGAACTCGGTATCGCCGGTGCCCACATCGAGGTAATAGGGCATGAACCAGTCGCCGCCCAGTTGCACTTGGCCCTTGACGCCGACGATGCCGTCCAACAGGTTGACGGAATCGGACAGATGCGCCGTCGGCAGGGTAGGGGGCAACGGTCCATCGAGGCTCAGATCGGTGTCGGCATCGAAGCCGGCGTAGCGCAGTCCGGCCAGCACGTCGAGGTTGGCGCTCTCGGTGCGGATCACGGTGTACGCCCCCGCGAGTTGGAACAGCGTCCCCTTGAGACTGTTATTGGCTTTGAGATCAAGGCCAGTCCCGCCCGGCAGGAGCGGCACGGTCGCCTTGCTCTTTTGCCCGGAGAGATCCAGATAGATCAGGTCGGCCAGAATGGACCAGTCGTTCTTGCGGGCTATGAACGAGCCCATGAACGCGAACTGGAGATCCTGGAGGTAGTCGCCGGGACCCGCCTCCACATCCGCGACCGCTCCCGAGGGCAGCGGATACTTCAAGGAACCGCCGATGGTGGGAAACCAGCCGTAGAGCGCCAGCGCGTATTGCCAGTTATCGGTCGAAGCCGGGGTTGCCGCCTGGGCGACCGCGCTACCGGTGAGCGCCGCCGCCAGGATCGCGCCACGAAGAATGCATTTGTTCATGAGCCTGTCGTTCCAATTTGATCCGTCGTTATTTGGGAAACATCAACTGCACCTGTGCGCGGATCTGCCAGTCGGCGCCGTCATCCGGCGTGGCTACGTTGTAGTAGGCCGACAACTGCGTGTTCACCGGCAGCTTGCCCAAGTGGAAGATCTTGCCGATGCCGCCGCCCAAGGGCACGGTCCACTGCTGGCCGCTGTCGGCCTTCCAGTCGACGGTGAGAATCGGCGCGCTGGTGAGATAGAAGCCGCCCTCGAAGTTGTAGTTGACGAACGGCTGGATCAGGCCGTTGTTGTAGGAGCCGCCCTGCTGGTCGCTGGTGAGCGACCAGACATTGTTGACC
>JBATNZ010000095.1:0-34902 GCA_049290615.1 Candidatus Contendibacter sp. | reverse complement strand
CGATCTGGCGCAGGCTGTGATCGCTCAGGTGCATGGAAGCGGTAAACTCAACTCGTTAACAGGGTTCTCGGTCCCCATCCTGCCCCGTCAAATTCAGGGAAGTCAAGGGGGGAGTGAACGGCTGCCCAACTGGTATGCCGGGGGTGGCTATGCCTGGGACGTGGTGCGGCGTGATGACCAGGTGCGTGAGGCGGTAAATGGCTGGCTTGGATCAAACAAGCTGAAAACACCTTATACATTGGTTATCAAAACCTTGGCTGCAATAGATGAGCTACTACCACCTCTGGAACAAGGTATCGAGGAATTCGTCCAGTCCTTGCGCCTCCAACGCGAGACGCTCGCAGAGATGAAGGACTATCTCGACGAGGACTATCTCGGTTTTGTTGAAGCGGATGAAGTAGCAAGGGATCTGTCCTGTGAAATCCATGCTGCTGAATTGAACAAAATTCGAGAGCTGGTTCTCATCGACCAGCGCACCAACACCGTAGTCACCCACCGTGACGTGGGGACCGGTATTTCCCAAGTCCTTCCGGTGCTGGTCTTAGCCTATGGTTCAGAAGGCAAGCTGATCGCTATGGAACAGCCAGAAATCCATCTTCATCCGGCCCTGCAAGCGGAACTGGGCGATGTTTTCATTGAAGCCGCGCTTGGCGAGCGCAAGAACACCTTCATTCTGGAAACCCATAGCGAGCATTTGATTTTGCGGTTGATGCGCCGGATGCGCGAAACCTACCTTCACAAAAGCACGGGGTTGCCACCGATCACACACGCGGATGTCTCGGTTCTCTATGTAGAACCCGACGGTCCGCGCAGTATCGTGCGCGAAATGCCGCTCAACGAACTTGGTGAACTCGTCAAATCCTGGCCAGGCGGCTTCTTCGAAGAAGGCTTGCGGGAGCAGTTCGGTGATGCTTGACGAATACGCGCTCGTCCCAGACATTTTTGATCCAGCAGCTTATTCCAACCCGGTCTTCATCGAGATGTGCCTTCCGCATCTCAAGGAACCCCTTCTGCAGGAAGCACTGGTGCGTGATTTGCGCGACGGTGGATGGAGCCGTTTCTGCCTGGAGCATTCCGGCAACCTGCATCGCCTGTGCAAGGAAATTCTCAGGAAGCTGCAAAGCAACAACCGATTGCGTCGTTTTCCGTCGCAACCCGGCGCCATGCCAACCTCGGCACAGCACTGGTGCCAAGAGAGCCTATCGGCGCATGGTATTGAACCTCTCATCGGCATCATCGCCGCACATGCAACGAAACAGCAGTTCGTACAAGGCGAGGTCGCATCGATAGAAAAGCTCACGGGTACGACATGGTGGCAGGATCGCAGTCCATCAGTTACGGTAGACCGTAAGACAGACGGCTACCTGAAGGTACTGAACCGGGCGCTGACGCAGGCCAACTCACTCATGTTCATCGACCCTAATCTCGACCCGAACAGTCATAACTATCGTGAGTTCCACCGGCTACTGACCCCACTGGCGTCGCGCGCCGTAAAGCCGCGCATCGAAATCCACCGCAGTCTTTGCAGGGGCGATGGACGTGCCCGCACCTTTCCGACCCAGGCGGACTGGAAGACAAGCTTTACCTCGCTTGGTAATACATTACAATCCTTGAAATTAACGGTAGAGGTCTTCCTCTGGGACGACTTCCACGAGCGCTATCTCATTACTGACATCATCGGCGTCAGCGTTCCCGCAGGGTTTGATATCACCGGCAAGCCGGATGATTGGTCCACATGGGGCCGACTTGGCCGCGAGGACAAGGACAAGATTCAGCGCCTCTTCGATCCCGCAGCACGCCGTGGGAGCCTGAAATGGCGATTCATGATTGGCGCATCGTTTTAAGGGCTTTCTGACACCTGACCTGAGGAAGGTGAGAAGCTGGGTCGCCAGAAAGAAGCCCTGACCATTCTGAGCAAGCAGCTTCGTCGGCGCTTTTGGCGCATTGCCCCTCTGGGCCAGCGCCCGCCTGCGCCAAGCGGATGCCGGGCAACTGGAAGCCTGGGCCGAGCGAATCTTCGATGCGAACGACCTGAGGGATTTGCTCGGCCCAAAGCCAGATTGATCGCGCCTATCCCTGAGCAATGTCGTCACGCTCAAAAGGACTAACGCCTTTAGGCATGGCGGCGATGGCGATACAGGGTACTCCCAATTGTCTACGCCACGGAAACGCGACCGTCATCCAACCGTCATATTTTGGTAACCACCGGGCGTGAAGATGCCAGCTTGAATCCAATTTTCTATCGCTGGGGGAGTCGTTTTCCATGAACATGAGGTTGTTGACGGTTGCGCTTTTATCCGCGCTGGGAGTGGCCGGTTGCAGTAATGACGACGACAATCCGGTTACCGCGGTACGCTCGTTGGAGTTTACCGAGACCCCCGCGCCCACCACGACCGACGAACTGGCCAGGACCTATTCCAAGTCGGTGGCCAAGGTGACCTACCAGGACAGGCGCGTGGAAGAGCGGCCCCTGACCTACAACGTGCTGTTCAGCGTGAAAGACCTGATAGCCGAGGTCAACGGCAAGAAGCATCCGGCCGGGCAGCTCTACAACTACAAGATGGAACCGCTGCTCGATCCGATGGGCAACCCGGTGGTGGCCGAAACCCCGGATGCCAACAGCCTGTTGAAAATCGACAACAAGCTGTTCCTGGTGACGCATTACGAGTACGACTGGATTTTAAGCGACGGTGCGGTGGCCTTTACCACCCCTGGCTGGTACACCCGCATGCCGATGTCGATGACCCTGAGCGAAATCGCCCAGGCCGGCGACGGCAAGCTGACCGCAGCCAAAGTCAGGCCACTTGATTTCTCCGGCGTCAACGGCATCTGGATTCCCTGCTTTGGTTCGCAGACGCCCTGGAACACTCACCTGGGTTCCGAGGAAGACTACGATCTGATTTACAACCCGCTCGATTCCAAGAACTACGGCACCACCGTCGCCGGCCTCAAGGCGATGCGCGAGCTGTACTTCAAGAGCGAGCGCGAGGCGAATCCCTACCATTACGGCATCATTCCCGAGGTCACCGTCAAGGCCGATGGCTCCACCAGCGTGGTCAAGCATTACGCCATGGGGCGAGGCACCTGGGAACAGGCTCTGGTCATGCCGGACGGCCGCACCGCCTACCTGGGCGACGACGGGGCCTATGTGCAGATGACGCTGTTCGTGGCCGATAAATACGGCGATCTGTCCGCCGGCACCTTGTACACCGCCAAGTGGAACCAGACCAGCGACCAGGGTGGCGGCCGCGCCGACCTGACCTGGATTCGCCTCGGTCACGGCACCGACGCCGAGATTGGGGCGCTGGCCAACAGCCTCGCCTTCAACGACATTTTCAATGCAGTGGCTCCAAGCAACGGTCAGTGTCCGGACGGCTACAAGCGGGTGCGCGCCGGCTCCGCTTCCGATGAATGTCTGGCGCTCAAGCCCGGCATGGAGAAAGCCGCCGCTTTCCTGGAAACCCGCCGCTACACCGCCCTGCTGGGCGGCACCACCGAGTGGACCAAGATGGAAGGCATGGCGATCAACGCCAAGGACAAAAAGCTGTACATGGCCATGTCGCGTATCGAGAGCAGCATGCGCTCCGACGCCACCGAGCCGGCCGACCATATCAAGCTGCCGGAGAACAAGGCGGGCGCTACCTATACCCTGGAGTTGAAGGCCGGGATCAAGGATACCCAGGGCAACGCCATCAATTCCGACTGGGTGGCGACGAGCATGTCCGTGGAGCCGAAACTGCTCGGCAAGCCGATGGCCACCGACGCCTTCGGCAACACCGCCGACGTCAACGCCATCGCCAACACCGACAACCTGTTCTTCTCCGAGAAGATGCGCACCCTGTTTATCGGCGAGGATTCGGGGATGCACATCAACAATTTTGTGTGGGCCTACAACGTGGATACCCAGAAGCTGACCCGGATCCTGAGCCTGACCGCCGGCGCTGAGTCCACCGGCTTGCAGGTGCTGGAGAACCTGAATGGCCACGCCTACATCATGAGCAACGCCCAGCACCACGGCGATTTCCCGAGCACCATCAACGCCGATCTCAAGGCGCAATTGAATCCGCTGATCGACAAGTTCAATGCGCCGGTGGGTTATATCGGGGGTATCCCGGGTCTTTGATCGCTTGCCGTGAGGTTTGGTGAGGTTTGAAAAGCTGGCGGTCGCGAGCTGCCAGCTTTATCGGTTTGAGGAGAATCGCATGAATCGTTGCCAGCAGGGTTTCGGCAGTGTCGCGGCCACCCTGATCCTGGGCGTGGTGCTGGCGGGCTGTAGCGACAGCCAGGGTCGGGTGGATGAACGGGCGGTCGCCGCGAGAACCCCGTCCGCTACCGTTCCCAGCTTTCCGAAGGGCGATTTCCGCAGCCCCCTGACCTTTTCCAATCCCTACGCCCACATTCCCGCCCAGTGCCATATCGAGACCTCGCGGGGCACGCAAAACGCCTGCCTGTTCTGCCACACCAACGGTGTCTACCGCGCCGGGCTGGGCAACAACTTTCCGCAGGCCGGCGCGGAGCCGCGCCTCGGCAACCTGCAACTCGAATATTCCTTCACCCCGATCAGTCCATTTACCGCCTCGCCGAGCCGCAATCCCTGGGAAAATACCTTGACGCCGGAGAAGTTGCGCGAAGCCGTCGCCGTGCTGGGGATCGATCCGCAAACGTGGGACATGGAGACCTACATTCGCGAAGACAACTGGCGGGCGGCTTTTGCCCAGCGGCCCGGCGATCCGCGCCACTGGGACGGTGGCGGCGACGACGCGCCGTTCCGGCTGTTTCCGGGGCTGGACCCGGCGGATCTGCCCGCCGACGCCGATGGTTTCGTCCGCTCCGGCACGCCGCGCAACGGCTTGTTCCAGGACGGCGACGGACGCTGGATCACCGGCTGGCGGGCGGTGAATTTCATGCCCTACGGCATTTTCACCCCGATGACCGGCTCGGTGTCCGGCATCTACCTTCGTCTGCCCAAGCCGTTCATGCAGCGCGAGGACGGCGGCTTCGATCTGGTCGTGTACGCCCGCAACCTCGACCTGCTGGAACGGGCCATTCAGGATCGCTTGCGCGCGGAGGACGGCGAGTTTTATCGGGGCGCGGCCCGGACGGTGGCCATCGAACGCGGCCTGTACCCGGTCGGCGCGGAAATCGCCCATCCCCTGCACTACGTGGACGTGGCGGCGGATGGGAACGATCCGGCGGTGAGTCCCTATCCCGGCACGCGCGCCCGCCGGGTCAAGGAAATCCGCTACATGTACAAATGGAAACCGTTCCAACCGAGCCAGTTCCGTCCCGGCACCAAGGAAGAGGGCGCGCCGGTCTACGGCAACGACGCGCAAGGCTGGGTGGACAACGGCGTGGGCTGGTATCTGGCCGGTTACATCGAGGACAAGACCGGCGCGTTGCGGCCGCAGAACCGCGAGGAACTGACGCAGTGCATCGGTTGCCACAGCGGCGTCGCCAGCACCGAGTTCTCCCAGTTCACCTCCGGGGTCGGCAACACTGTGGACTCCACCTGGTCGCTGCCGCGCAAGTTCCCCGGCGAGTTGGGCTGGCGGGAAATGGACACCCTGCGCTATCTCGCCCGAACCGACGCCCGGCCTGAAGCAACCCCCGGCCAGGCCCGCCTGGGCGATCCGTTGAACCGGGAGCTGGACAAGGGCGAATTTCGCCATTTCCTGGACAATGTGGTCGGCGCGAGCCTGTATGGGGACATGCCCGCCGCCATCGAACGCTTTCTGGCCGGCGCGATCCAGCCTGCCAATGGTTATTCCGCCGCCTGGCCGGCGCTGGATACCGCGAGCGTGGCAGGCTTCCAGCGGAGTCAAGCGCTGCGGCAAACGCTGCTGCGCGAGTTGACCGCGCGGGGCGGCTATCTTGATGCCGACGGCGCCATTCGCGGCGAGTTGCTGTATCCGCCAAAGGACGCTGCCCTGGCCGCCGCCCGCCGTTATCGGCAGGTGGTCGTCACCCAGCGTTACGCCAAGGGCAAGGATGTATTCCCGGCAACGCCGGTGACCTTCCGCTACTTCCGGGAAGGGGAGGAGGGCTTCGCCCATCAGGATGGGCGGCTGTACCAGACCGGGGAAGTGATCACCGACCGGCCGGTGGATCTGGAAAATCCCGCTTCGATTACCTATGGCGTGGGCAATGCGGCAACGCTCATCGATCCCGACAAAGCCTTCGAAGCCGGTGGAACCTATTTCCCGGAGTACACGCCGCTGCTCGCTGAGCCGCTGCGGTTTGAACCGGCGCTCATGCCTCGTGCAATGCCTTAAGAGACTGTATAGGAACCCCTCGCCCGCAAGCGGGAGAGGGGGCAGGGGTGAGGGTGGTTTTTCAATCGGTTAGCTCACCAGAGGCTGTACAAAAACGCCTCTAAGAGTTGGATGGCTTGATTGCTTGTGCTTTTCAGCCTTCCGCCTTCCATTTTCCTTCACCGCCACCGCCACAGCGAAGCCGCCAGGGCGATGCCGCCGCCGCTGGCGCAGAACAACACCAGCGATCCCGGTTCCGGACCCTTGCCCTGGGCGATGGCGTCGTCCAACGCCATGGGAATGCAGGCCGATCCGGTGTAGCCCCACTTGTCCATGATCCAGTGGGTTTTTTCGAGCGGTTGGCCCAACACCGCCATCGTGGCTTCGATGCCGCGCAGGTTGACCTGGGTAAAGTAGTAGTGGTTCACGTCGTCCGGTCCCAACGGGGTTCCGGTCGCGGCGCTAGCCCTGGCCAGCAGGCGCTCGATCAGCAGCGGCCATTGCTCGACATTGAAGGTGGCCGGGAACTTGCGCACGAACTGCACGCGGGGCGGCCCGTACTGGGCGATGTTGGCGGCGGTGGCCGGTCGATACGTCCCGCCGGTGTAGATGCCGAGCGCGTCGTGATATTCGCCGGCGGCGGCGGTGACCGTGGCCAGCCAGCCCGGTCGGGAACCGGCGCCCACGAGGACCGCGCCCGCGCCGTCGGCGAACAGGGTGACGGTTTTCTTGTCGGCCCAGTCCAGAAAGCGGCTCATCCCGTAAGCGCCGATCACCAGTACGAAGCGTTCCTCGGGTTCGGTAACGATAATTTTGGCCGCCACATCCAGGGCGGTCACCCAGCCTGCACAGGCCGTGTTCAGGTCGAATACGCCGGCCCGCCGCGCGCCCAACTTGGCCTGCACCACCGCCGCCGTGGCCGGGCTGAGGTAATCCGGGGTGTCGGTGGCGACGATGATCCGGTCGAGCGCGTCCGGTTCCAGCCCGGCCCGTTCCAATGCGATGCGCCCGGCGGCGACTGCCAGGTCGGAGGTCACCTGATTGTCGGCCATGTGGCGACGTTCGCGAATACCGACGTTCTCAACCAGCCAGTCCCCGATTGGTTCGCCCAACAACCGGTCGAAGTCGGCGTTGGTCATGATCCGTTCCGGGACATAACTCCCGCTGCCGATGATTTGGGCGTAGCGCATCGTGGTGTTCCTCGAATCCGTCAGAGAACGTTGTGCTGCTTGTTTTTCATGGCTCGGCTGGTGAATCCCGCTTGCGGCGCTTTTTTGGCGTGGATTCCAGCGGGCTGGTGAGTTGCTGATAAAGCTCGAACAGGAACGCCACCCGGTCGCTGTCGCCAGTGAATGCCCGCTTGGCGTAGGCCGCATCCACCACCGCGTCCAGTTTTTGATGGGCCTTGGTCAACACCGGGGGCATGGTCAGCGGGTCGTAAAGGTCCGCGAGGGATGCAGTCGGGTATTGCAGCCGTGCGTTCAGAACTGCTTGCGCCGCGTTCTCGATGGCCTGTTTTTGTTTGCTGGTCGCGGTTTGTGGCCACGGGAAATTGTTGTAAACGATGGTATTTGAATATTGATAATCGCTTTTCATTCTACCTGCCGTGTAACGCATCCAAGCCATGTGCATTGAAGAACTCAGGACACCAAAATGATAAAAAGTAGCATTCGGAATAACTTGAATGCTTCCACTAGCAATCCAATCTTTTGAAATAAAACCAATTGGAATAAAAGCCCGTTTTTGTGATGATACCTTTGGAACCACAAGGTAATCTGTTTTCGGTTGCCTATTTTCAGTAAATAAAACTGGGAATTTCGCCCATTTTCTCGTTCTAAATTTATCGCTACCAAGCCTAGCTTTCTGTACCTTCTCGACTCTTTCCATAATATTTGGCATAGCCTTAACATCGATTGGCTCTATACCATTCATCCATAGACAATATCTCACAATGTTATTAATAAACTCTTCACCTCCAATAAATCTTCTTATCCATTTCTCTGCTTTTGGCTCAGTTGTGATTAATTCATTTTTTTCTTTTTCTGACAGAATGAGATAACCAAAATCAGTTGCTTCACTTCCTTTATTGATTGCTGGCACATTACATATTGGAGTACCTCGCTTTTCTAGCAAACACGTTGGAGCATCAACTAAATATGGATTAATAGCTCCTACCTTGATTTCATGTGGCTCGGCCTGCACCGTCTCATAGTCGAAAATCCACTTATCTTCCGCATCATGCAGAGCAAAACCGATGATGACGCAATGCACGGCGGCTTTTCCCCTTGCTTCGCTCGTCCATTGAAAGGTTCGATGCGCGAAGTGAATTTTGACACCTCGCTTGAGTAGATCCGACCATAGAATCCCTACTTGTTCGCCTTGGGTAATGGAGTTGGTTGACACAAAGGCGGTTTTGATGGCTGAATTTTCCGTCATGTAATCTGCTGCTTTGCGATACCACGCAGTAACAAAATCCAGTACGCCAGCACCCGGTACGTCGGCGAATACCCGCGCCATATCTTCTTTCTGGGAAGATCGCTGTTCTTTCTTCCCGCCAAACGGCGGATTACCGAGGATGAAACTCAAATCCTGGGGCTGCACGATCTCGCGCCAGTCCAGGCGTAGTGCGTTGCCGTGAACGATGGTCGCGGATTTTTGCAGCGGCAAACGCACGAAGTAACGGCCGAATTCCTCCGAAACCCGCAAATTCATCTGATGGTCCATCAGCCATAAAGCGGTTTGGGCGATTTGGGCCGGAAATTCCTCGATCTCGATGCCGTAAAACTGATCCACGTCGCACAGAATATTGAATTGCGACACGTCGAGCGAACCGGTGCGATTCTCCTTGTACAGCACGCGCAGAACGTCCAATTCCAGTTCGCGCAATTCCCGATAGGCGATGACCAGAAAGTTGCCGCAGCCGCAGGCCGGGTCCAGGAATTTGAGCTTGGCGAGGCGCTGATGGAACTCTGTCAGTTTCCGGGGCTGGCTCTTCAGGCGCTCGAACTCTGCCCGCAATTCATCCATAAACAGCGGCTTGATCAGCTTGAGGATGTTTTTTTCCGTGGTGTAATGCGCGCCCAAATTCCGCCGCAGCGTTTCATCCATCACCGATTGGAACAGGCTGCCGAAGATCGCCGGGGAAATCCGGCTCCAGTCGAGGGCGCAACAATCCAGCAAAAGCTGGCGCATGCAGGCATCGAAGGCGGCGTGGGGCAAAAGCTCGGCAAACAGGGCGCCATCGACGTAGGGGAACGCGGCGAGCTGTTCGTCCAGCTTCTTGAGGCGTTTGTCCGCCGGCGTGTTCAATACTTGGAATAGGCCACATAACCATCCCGCCAAGTCCGCGCCGTCCTCGCTGGTGCGCTGCTCGATCAAATCCTGGAACTGGCGGCGTTCGAAGATGCTGGTGTCTTCCGCGAACAGGCAGAACAGCAGGCGGACCAGATAAACCTCCAACTCGTGGCCGTCGTAACCGATTTCCTTGAGCTTGTCGTGCAGTCGCCCCATCCGCTCGGCGGCCTCAATGTTGACCGGGTCCTGTTCCTGGTAGACCGTGGTCTGATAGCCGGCGATAAAGCCGAACAACCGGACGTTCTGGTAAAGCTCCTTGAGCGGGAATTCGTGCTGCGCGTTTTCTTCGAGATCGTACAAACGACAGCGGGCGAAGTCGGAAACCAGAATGTAGCGGGGCAGATCGCGGTCCTTGATGCCAGGGAAATAATCCCTGGCCTGCGCGTAAGCCCGGTCGAGGTCCTTGCCCCGCGATTTGTGCTCGATCAACAGGATGCCTTTCCAGAGCAGGTCGATATAGCCGCCCTTGCCGTCGATCTTCTTCACCTTCTGCTCGAAGGTCGCCACCCGCTTGCGGGAAACTCCAAAGACGTTGAAGAACGCATCCCAGAAGGTTTTGGCTTCCGCCCGCTCCGAGGCTTCATCAGCCCAATCCTGGGAGAATTTCAGGGCACGGTCCTTGATCTCGTTCCACGATAGCGGCATGGTCATCGCTCGGTTCCGTCGCCCCCAAAATAGGGAGAGAGGGTGAGGGGGTTTTCAGGCGGCATCCAACTGGCGCACCGGGGTCACATCCCGCCGATAAAGCTCGTTCAGCGGCAGAGAACGGCCCGGCCCGACCACGATCCGGCAGTGTTCGCGCCGCAGTTGCCGAGGTTCCGCCGCGCCGCAGGCATGGGCGATGATCTCCACTTCACGGCGCATGTTTTCCACGTAATGCCGCACCCGCTCGGCCTTGTCTTCCGGGTCCAGCCCTCGTTGCAGGCGGGGGTTGTGGGTGGTAATGCCAGCCGGGCAGGTGTTTTTGTCGCACTGCATGGACTGGACGCAGCCGAGCGCGAACAGGAAACCGCGCGCCGAATTGACGAAATCAGCACCCACGCACAGCGCCCAGGCGACTTCGCCGGGGTTGATCAGCTTGCCGGAGGCGATCACCCGGATGCGCTCGCGCAGGCCATATTCGCGCAGCGTGTCCACCACCCGCGGCAGGCTTTCCTGGATCGGCAGACCCACATAGTCCAGCAAACTCATCGGAGCCGCGCCGGTGCCGCCGTCGGCGCTGTCCACCGTGATGAAGTCGGGCGCGCTGGCCGGACCCCGACGGCTAATCTCCTGGCACAGCTCGTCGAGCCAGCCCGGATCGCCGACCACCAGCTTGAAGCCGGTGGGCTTGCCGGTGATCGTGCGAACCCGGGCGACAAAGTCCAGCAGCCCCGCCACATCGGCGATTTCAGGATGGCGGTTGGGACTGCGGGAGTCCTGGCCGACCGGGATGCCGCGAATGGCGGCGATTTCCGGCGTCACCTTGGCCGCCGGCAGGATGCCGCCCTTGCCCGGTTTCGCGCCCTGACTCAGCTTGACCTCAAATAAGCGTACCTGGGGATGGGCGGCCACCGCCCGCAGCTTGGCCTCGTCCAGCCCGCCCCGCGCGTCGCACACGCCATACTTGGCCGTGCCGATTTGAAAAATCAGATCCGCGCCGCCTGCCAGGTGATAGGGCGACAAGCCGCCTTCGCCGGTATTCATCCAACAGCCAGCCAGCCGCGCCCCGTTCGACAGGGCCAGCACGGCGGGTTTGGAAATCGCGCCGTAGCTCATGGCGGAGATATTGAAGAAGCTGGGCGCCGGATACGGCTGGGCGCAGTCCGGGCCGATGACCAGCGGCTTGGTCGCGACCGCTTCGGCGTCGAGCGCGGGAAAGGTGGCGTTGGCGAACAGCAGGGTGCCGAGCGGCCGCAGGTCGCGGGTGGAGCCGAACGGCTGGGTGTTGTCCAGGTTCTTCGCCGCCCGGTAGACCCAGGCCCGTTGCGCCCGATTGAACGGCATTTCCTCCCGATCCATGGCGTAGAAATACTGGCGGAAGAACACGCCCAGATGCTCCATCCGGTAGCGCAACCGCCCGATGACCGGGAAGTTGCGGCGAATGGCGTGCTGGGTCTGGGTGATGTCGATGACGTAGAGAACAGCAACCAGCAGGATGCCGACGCCGACGGCAAAGACAAACAGCGCCGCCATCACGGCGAGGAAGGTTGTGATAAAGCCGGGTAGATCGAGCGTGATCATGGCAAACCTCTTTAAAGTCTGTCCGTTATATATCTATAACTATTTGATTTTATTGAAATTATAATCTGAAAGTCCCCTCCCCCCTTGTGGGGGAGGGTGAGGGAGGGGGGTAAGATTGAACCACAACGCCTTGAATTGAGGGGCGGTGGTTTTACCATCCCCCCACCCCAGACCCCCGCCTGAAACGCTTTGCGGCGGATTAAACCGCCACATGAAGGGCGCGGCGCCTGAAGGCGGTGGTTTGTACCACGGCTGCCACTTGCGCGGCTAAAGCGTGGGCTAAAACCGCAGCCATGGAAATCAATAGGTTAGTTTTTATACAGCCTCTAAGGATCAATTCGTTGCTGCACATGAATTTGCTGCCGCCCTATAAATACAACGGCAACGACCCACGGGATCTTGATCAGCGTCTGGCAGGCGTCGCTCATGGCAAGGCCCCGGAAAAAGCGAGCGAAAAAGTTCATTCAATCGGCCATGCCCGAATTCGTTGCCAAGCGCGGGCCAAGCTGGGCGAATGGGATACGGCGCAATCGACCCGCCAATAATCCCGAACAAACCGACTGAGTTGCTCGTTATAGCCTAGACCTTGTACGGTTCGCGCCCGTGGCGTTGGCAGGATGTCCTGCTTCAGCTCGCGATGACGCGACTTGCGAACCAAGGTCAATAGCATTTGCTTGGGATCAGGCAACGCCTCCGGTAGGGGCGGAACTTTGCCAGGATCGATGTCGATGAATGCCGCAAAGGCTTCACCGTCGGCTAATAACCACGCTTCGCTCTCGCGCACGGCCACTCGAAATAACAGATTCGGCGCCGGGGGTTGACGCAACCAGTCCCGTCGCACCTGTGGCGCGCACTCGCCCTGATCCAGATCCGTCAACACCAGCACCGGACGCCAGTGGGCAATCTGATTAAAAACCGGCATCTGGCGCTTGAGATAGCCGAAACCCTGCCGGCGAAAACGCTGCGCGATGTGGACCGGCCGCCCGCTACGATACAGCAGCGTCTCCAGCAACGCCTCGCTGAGCGCGTCTTCCGTGGCGATGGCAATCTCAATCACTTGAAGAGCGCCAGTTGATCAAGACGGGCAGGCCGGGTTTTCGATAGCAACACTTCGGCGGGCGACAAACCGGCCTCCACCATGCGCTGTTCCGCCTCATCCGGTCCCACAATGCGGGTCCCTTCCTTCTCCGGCTCCAGCCGCAATACCCCACGCACATCAATCCCTGGATTGGACAGCAGCGCCTCGCTATGCGTACTGAGCAGGATTTGCCGCCGATACCGCGCCTGCCGTTGCAGACGATCCAGCAACAAGGGAATCTGCGCGACCAGCGCATCATTCAACGACAGCTCCGGCTCCTCCAGCAACAGCAGCGAATCGCCATCCATCAGACTCCACAACAAGGCCAGCAACCGCAGGGTGCCATCCGAAAACTGTTCCTCGCGCTGCCAGCCGGCATTGGGTCGCCAGTGCTCGTAAAACGCCTCCAGATGGGGATGTCCATTGACTTCATCCTTCACGAAGCGCAATTCCTTGAACTGCGGCACCGCGACTTGCAGCGCCGTTTGAATCCGTTTTAACCGGGCATCGCGGGTCCGGACCGCGCAACGGGCGATGCGCTCCAGAAAACCTTGGCCAAAGGGATCGTCTTCCAGGCGGTTACCGCCAATCGCGTCGCCATACTTGAGTAATTGCGGCACCAAGTGCAGATAAGTCACGCCGGCAAAAAATTCGGCAATCGGGCGAAAATCGGCGTTGGCGTTGACCTGTTCCAGATGAGTTTGCGTCAAACGGGCCAAGTCCGCCCGATCCGCCTCGTCCGGGCGATTCAACACGATCTCGCCCTGGCGCAATACACGTTCGTAATTCAACAAGAGACGCTGCTGGCCTTTGCCTTCGCTTTTAAAACCAATGGCATACGTCCATTCGGCGATGGGGTCGTCCAAACTCTCCGCCAGTTCCACCTCGATCGCCACTTCCGGATCAGTACGGGCCTGCAAACAGCGCAGCTTGGTAATACCCTGCCGGTCCTTGACTGCTTTCTGTAAACCGCCGCCCGACGTTTTGGCAATGTCGCGCAGAAAACGGAACACATCCAGCAGATTGGATTTGCCGGAGGCATTGGGGCCAATCAGATAAACTCGATCCCGCAGGGTAATGTCCGCCTGCTTGAAATTACGCCAATTTTTCAGCTTCAGTCGCGTAACCCACATTGATTATGCCTTTGCGTGGACGGGTTCCGGCTAGACGACGGTCCAGCGAATCGTCAGCAGCCGTTGGATTTCGGTGCGCTGGCGCATCATGAGGCGCGGCATCGTGTGGTTGCAATGACCTGGCTTGCATGCGCCTCGACCGCTATTCTAGCGCGGCGCTGGTCCGATGGCGGGTAGAAAAGTCCGCCCTCGACGGTCGTGATCGACAAGACCGGAATCGCGGCGACATTCAGGAAACGAGCACGGCCGCCCGCCATTTGCGAACCGAGTTGATCAGGGCAATGCGTCGGGCCGCGCGCAAATCGGCCGGGGTCAGGATGCGTTCCCGAATTTGGCCGGTGGCGAGCAGCCCGTTCCGAAGCGTGCCGGCCAGCAGGCCGCTCGTCACCGGCGGGGTGAACCATTCACCATCCAAGTCCAGCGCCACGTTCGCCGTGCTGGCCTCGGTCAGTTCCCCGCGTTCGTTCCACAGAACGACCTCGTCGCAATCCGGCCGCAACGCGCGGGCGGCGTCGTACATCTCGCGCCGGGTGGTTTTGTGATACAGCCAGACCGTGTCCGAATCGACGGGCACCCTGGCCAGACCGACTCGCGCTGGTTGCGGCAACGCTCCTTGAGTCAAAGGCGACACCTCCACGGCGAACGCGCCGTCCAGGGAAACCCGCAGCCGGATTTTGCCCGCCTCGCGCAGCGTCGGCGCCAGTTCGGTCAAGCGACGCTTGATGGCGGACTGGTCGAGTGGCACGTTGAAATAAACGGCCGTATCCGCCAGCCGCGCCAGATGCGCCTCCAGCAGAAAATAACCGTTGTCCGGCTCCCACAGCAGCGACTCCAGCAACTGAAACGAGGGCCGCCGCGTGGTCAGCACGCGCGCTTTGAGCAGGCATTCTTCGTATTCGCCGCCCGCGTCCGAATCCCACACCAGGCCGCCGCCCACGCCATAGATCGCCTGTCGCCGCTCGCGGTCGACCAGCACCGTGCGAATGGCCACGTTGAACCGTGCCTGCCGCCCGGGGCCGATGAAGCCGATGGCGCCGGTATAGACGCCACGCGGTCGCGGTTCCAGTTCCTGGATGATTTGCATGGTGCGCACCTTGGGGGCGCCGGTAATCGAGGCGCAGGGAAACAGGCTCGCCAAAATCTCCACCACGGAAGCCTGGGTTCGGGCGGTGACGGTGGAGGTCATTTGCAGCAGGGTCGGGTAGCGTTCCACCTCGAACAACTGGGGTACGGTCACGCTGCCCACTTGGGCCACTCGACCCAGGTCGTTGCGCAGCATGTCCACGATCATCAGGTTTTCGGCCCGATTTTTTTCGGACTGCCGCAACCCGGCGATACGGGCCTCGTCTTCCACCAGGGTGTGACCGCGCGCGGCCGTTCCCTTCATCGGCTTCGTGGTCAAGCGTTCGCCGTCCAGCCGAAAAAACAGTTCCGGCGAAGCCGAGCAGATGGCAAACCGGCCCGCGTCGATGAAAGCGGCGTGCTTGCCCTGCTGCGCCGCCGCCAGATCGGCAAAGAGCGCCGACGGCTCGCCGTCGAAGGATGCCTGGAGCGGAAAGGTGTAGTTCACCTGATAGCTGTGGCCGCGGGCGAGGTAATCCCTGATGCGGTGAACGACCGCTGCGTAGGCGGCGCGGCCGAGAGCGGCTTGCCACTGACCGACCGTATAGGAAGCGGGCGATGGCGGATTGGCAATCCCGGCTGCCCAATCCTCGATCACTTCCACCTTCTCATAAAGGCCAAACCAGAGGAGCGGCAGGTCCGGCAACGGCGTGTGGACGGCCAGACCATACGCGGCGGCCGCTTCGTAGCTGATGAATCCGGCGGCATATTGGTGGCGTTGGGTAACCGCCTTTTCAATGAGTTGCAGCGCCTGGATCACCTCGTCCGGCCGCATGGCCACCACGATCCGCGCCGGCGAGGCGAACCGGAGCCCGCGCGCGCCTTCTTGAATGAATGCGGTGGTGTCCGACATGGCATTCTGGAAAAAGCCATTTAACCCGTTGGTTCGGACTTGAAAATTCCGTAATGCCCGGAAAAGGTCATGGCCGGCTCGCCATCGGCGCGAACGATGACCTCGACCGCCCAGCGGGCCTTGCCGCGCTGGCGGTAGCGATCAATGAATTTCTCGACCGCCGCCGCATCCGGCGGGACGCATTCGGCCACGATGGTTTCCCGCACCGGCCGCAGAAACTTCTGGGTGCTGTCGATGATCACGATCTCGGCGGTTTCGCCGTGGTCGCGCAGGGTGAGGGTGGTGAGCGCCCAGCCGGTCAGCGCGGCGATGGCGGCCATGGAGCCACCGAAAGCGGTGCCCTTGTCGTTGATGTTGGGTTCCAGCGGCGCGGTCAGCGCCAGTCGGTTCGCGTCGGAGTGTTCCACGCGCGCCTGCATGGCCCGGAACAGCGGGACATGGCGGGTGAGGTAGTCGTTCAGTTCTTGCTGGTGGGACATGACGGGTTCCTTGCGCGGAAGTACGGAAGAAATTTCGGTCATTGTCGCTTTTTTCGGGCCGGCGTGGTCTACAGAATCGCCAAACCCACCCTTGGAGAGACTCATGCTCGAAAAACCCGCCGTCACCCAGCCGCCGATTGCTGAACTGATTGCCCATCGCTGGAGTCCGCGCGCCATCGATCCGAACCAACCGGTCAGCCGCGACCATCTGCTGGCGCTGCTGGAAGCGGCCCGCTGGGCACCGTCCTGTTTCGGCGATCAGCCGTGGCGCTATCTGGTCTGGGACCGGTTCCGCGATCCCGCCAGTTGGCAACAGGCGTTCGAGTGTCTGGCCGAGGGTAATCAAGGCTGGGTCAAGAATGCGCCGGTATTGCTGTTGTCACTGGCGGCGGCGAATTTCGGCCACAACGACCAGCCAAACCGCTGGGCGCAGCACGATACCGGCGCGGCCAGCGAAAATCTCTGCCTGCAAGCCACTGCATTGGGCCTGGTCGCCCATCAGATGGGGGGATTCGATCCCGACAAGGCCAAGGCGACGTTCAATATCCCCGCCGGTTATACCTGCATGGCGATGATCGCGGTCGGTTTTCCGGGGTCGGTCGAGGTGTTGCCGGAGGCGTTGCGCGAGCGGGAACTGGCTCCACGGGAACGCAAGCCGCTCACCCAGATCGTCTTCGAGGGCGGTTGGGGCCAGAGTCTCCAAATTGGAAAGTGATGGATAACCGATGCCTGTGACCGTATCCGAACGGCGCTCCAGTCGGGGCGCCAGCCGTTATCTGCTCCGTTCCCTGCTGTTCCTGGCGGCGCTGGCGGCGCTGGGTACGTTTTTCCAGCAACCGCTGATCGCCGCCTTTCTGACCAATCCCTATCTGAACGGCACGATTGCCGCAGCCTTCCTGTTCGGGGTGGCTTACACCTTCAAGGCGTTAACAGGCACGCTGCTCGATGTCCACGCCGCCGATCAGGCCGCCGACATGGCGCTCAAGGCCCGCCGCCGCGAACTGTCGCTCAAGCAGGCCGACGAGGCCTTGCTGGGGAATATACGCCGGCGCGGGGTGAGCGATTTTCTGCACAAGGTCCACCGGGTCATCGGTCACGGCGACGCCACCGCGACCCTGCCGTATCTGCTCGATTCGCTGGCGACGCGCGGCGACGACCAACGGGCGCTGGTGCGTTATCTGGTCGGGGCGCTGGTATTGCTCGGCTTGATCGGCACTTTCTACGGCCTGCTGCTGACCATCGCCGGGGTGCGCGACGTGATCGGCGGCCTGGCCACCGATCAGGCGACCGACACCATGACCCTGATCGCCCACTTCAAGGATCGGCTAACCGCGCCGCTGGGCGGCATGGGCACCTCGTTCTCGGCCTCGCTGTTCGGCTTGATGGGCGCGCTGGCGCTGGGCTTCCTGGAACTGCAACTGTTTCACGCCCAGAACGACCATCACGCCCAGTTGGAGGCGCTGGTGGTGAGCGATCTGGTGCCGCTCTGGCAGCCGGTGGTCACGGTCACCGCCCAAACCGAAACCATTTCCCCCCGCCATCTGGCCGCCCTGCTGCAAGCCACCACCGACCGGCTGGAGCGGGTGGCGGCAACGACCGAATATTTGGCCAATCGCGGCGAAGGAGTTACCCGGGTGGCCGAGCAGGTGGCGAGCCTGGGCGAGCGGATCGAATCGCTGCGGACGACGCTGCAAAACGTCGAGAACGACCGCACCGCCGACTTGCGGCACGAGTTGCGCATCATCGCCCGCCTGCTGGCGCGGCAACCCGATCAACAGCGGGACGCGGACGACCATGCCCCGCCGGCGTGATTCGCTCAGCGAATTCAACATCTGGCCGGCCTTCACCGACGCCTTGGGCGGCTTGGTCATGGTGCTGATTTTCCTGATCACGGTGTTCGTCATCACCGAGGTGCTGATCGGCCGCGAAATCATGGGCAAGGACACCGCCATCGGTCAGTTGCAGCGGATCATCAGCCATCTGGAAGGGCTGGCCGGCGACACCGAGAAGGAAGCGGCGCAATTGCGCGGCCGGGTGCGGGGATTGGAAAGCACGGTCGGCGAGCGGGACCAACTGCTGGCGCGGTTGCGCGCCGAACTGGCGGCGATCCAGACCGCGCGCGAGGCCTTGAACGCCGACAAGAGCAAGACCGAGCAAACCCTCGCCAGCGCCCAGGAGCAGGCAGCGCTGCTCGGCGTTCGGGCCGAGCGGCTGGCGGCGGAACTGGAGCGGCTCAACCGCGCCCTGGCGGCCAACCAGCAGGAATTGACGAAGCGCGATGCCGTGATCGTCGAGCAGAAGGGCCGGATCGAGGCGCTGGACAGCGCGCTCAAGAAGAAGCTGCTGGAGCGGGTCGAGGAACTGGAGAAATACGCCAGCGACTTCTTTGGCCGCCTGCGCGAGGTGTTCGCCAACAACCCCGACATCAAGGTGGTGGGCGACCGCTTCGTGTTTCAGTCCGAAGTGCTGTTCGCCTCCGGCGAGGCGACGCTGTCGGCGTCCGGGGGCGGCGATCTGGACAAGTTCGCGGCGGTGTACCGGCAACTGGCCGCTAAATTACCGCCGGACTTGCCGGTCATTATCGAAGTGCAGGGCCATACCGACCGGGTGCCGGTGCGGGGCCGCTTCCCGTCCAACTGGGAATTGTCCACCGCGCGGGCGCAGCAGGTGGTGAATTACCTGATCCAGCAGGGCATCCCGCCAGAGCGGCTGGCGGCGGTCGGCATGGCCGAATATCACCCGATCGATCCGGCCGACAGCCCGGAAGCCTACCGCCGCAACCGCCGGATCGAACTGAAGATCACCAGCCGCTAAGGCGCGGATTGAGTATGATAAACTGCCCGCATCCCTGTTCCCCCGCCGCGAGAGTAACCCCCATGGATTTCAAGACGACCGATCTGTGCGATGAATTTTTTGATCTGTGCAACCAGTTTTCCGACCGCTTGCAGATCGCCGAACCGGTGTTTGGCGACTACGGCGATGAGCTGATGTTCTCCGGCCTCATCGTGACTTTGAAGGTGTTCGAGGACAACACCCTGGTTCGCAAGGTGCTGGAGGAGCCAGGCGATGGGCGGGTGCTGGTGGTGGACGGCGGCGGTTCGACCCGCTGCGCGCTGCTGGGCGACCAGCTTGCCGAGCTGGCCGAGGAGAACGACTGGGCCGGCGTGGTGGTGAACGGCTGCATCCGCGATTCCGCCGCGATCAACGAAATCGGCATCGGCGTCAAGGCGCTGGGGGTGCATCCGCTCAAAAGCGTCAAGCGCAATACCGGCGAGCGGGACATCCCGGTGTGTTTCGCCGGCGTGACCTTCCGACCCGGCTATTATCTCTACGCCGACGAGGATGGCGTGATCGTGTCGGAAAAGCCGCTGACCTGAACGCGGCGTTTCATCACGAGCAGGGGGAAGACCGGCCGGTCTTCCCCTTTTATGTTGGGGGCGGAAAAGTCCGCCGCTTAATAGGGCGGTTCCGCCGGACCGTCGTAACCGCACAGGCCCAGCCGGGGCGAATTCACCAGGGCGATGGGTTCCCCATAGTTATTGTGAGGGTGCTTCCGCGCGTGCTGGTCGCACAGCGTTCCCCACACCTGGTCTTCGATCAAACATTCCGTGCAGAGCCATGCCGCCGGTTGGTCGCACTCGATGCATTGGGCCGCTGGCATCCAATTGCGCGCCATGAGCGCGATGGGATGTTTCGTGGTGGGCTTGCCTTCCCGTGCTCCCACGACCTTGATCAGCGTCTCCGAGGTGGTGCCGAAGTCGTAGATGTGGGTGAGTTGGACACCGGGGGAGAAAACTGCTTTAGCTTTGCGGTCCTGGGAAATTTCCTCGCCCCATCCCTTACCCATGGAAAACTGGCTCAGGTGTCCGCAGCATTCCAGCCAGATGGCTCTCAGATACTGATCCAAAGCTGCCAGGGTGGCACCGCCGCGCATTTCCAAGTCCAGCCAGAAGTCGCCGCTGCTGGCATCCTGTACGCGGAGGTGGAACAGGGTTTGACTCGCGCCTTTCTGGCTGTCCGCCTGCTCGATAACGACCAAGCGCCGCGCACAGGCGGGCAGGTGTTTACTCATGCCGCTCTTGGTCGTCTCTTGTCCGCAGTAGGCGCACTGGCCTTTCGATTGGGGTCGGCGTGGCATTGGACTCTCCTTTCTGGGGTACGGCGATAGCTCGTCTTCGGTTTGAGCGTATCAACATCCATTTTCAGGAACAGGAACTTGGGATGGGTACAGTCTCGACCACGGCGGGTGTCAGCGACGCCCGCCGTGGTCTTTCCCCGTTAGCGCCGAGTGACCCGACCGGGTGTCTGGCCACTCATGGGAAGGTGCCTAATGCGCGGCCGCGCCGGAGGCGCCGAAGCCAGTCTGGGCGCGCACGTACTGATCCTCGAACGCTTCTTTCTCCTTCGCCGCCCGGACGCTGCTGTCCGTCACCGAACCCAGCCACGCGAAGAAGAACGCGATCGGCATCGAGAAGATGGCCGGTTGCTCATACGGGAAGAGCGGATCCTTATTGCCGAGCACGACCACCCACACCGCCTTCGACAGCACCACGATCAACACCGCCGCCACCAGACCGGCAATGCTGCCCCAGATCGCGCCGCGGGTGGTGAGTCCCTTCCAGTACATGGACAGGATCAGCACCGGGAAATTGCACGATGCGGCGACGCCGAAGGCCAGACCGACCATGAACGCCACGTTCTGTTTCTCAAAGGCGATGCCGAGCAGAACCGCCAGCACCCCGAGAAACAGCGAGGAGCGTTTGGAGACGCGCACTTCCTCGGATTCGGTCGCCTGGCCCTTCCTAATGACGTTCGCGTAGATGTCGTGGGAAATTGCCGAGGCGCCGGCCAGCGCCAAGCCCGACACCACGGCGAGAATGGTGGCGAAGGCGACCGCCGACAGGAAGCCCAGCATCATGTTGCCGCCGACCGCGTGCGCCAGATGCATGGCCGGCATGTTGCCGCCGCCGAGCAGCTTGCCTCCGAGTTGGCCGCCCTCGAAATATTGCGGGTTGGTGCCGACGATGGTGATCGCCGCCAAGCCCATGATCGCCACCACGGTAAAGAAGAAACCGACGCAGAGGGTGGCGATGAACACGCTCTTGCGCGCTTCCTTGGCGTTGGGCACGGTGAAGAAGCGCATCAGGATGTGCGGCAGGCCGGCGGTGCCAAACATCAGACCGAGCGACAGGGAGACCGCCGTCACCGGATCGGACAGCAGGGAACCCGGCCCCATCAACGCCAGGCCTTTCTTGGAATTTTCGACCGCCTTGGTCGCCAGCGTCTCGAAGTTAAAGCCGAACTGAGAAAAAGCGAGCAGCATCACCAGGGTGCCGCCGCCGAGCAGCAGGCAGGCCTTGATGATCTGCACCCAGGTCGTCGCGATCATGCCGCCGAAGGTCACGTAAACCACCATCAGCACGCCGACGATGACCACCGCTATCCAGTAATCCAGCCCGAACAGCAGTTTGATGAGCTGTCCCGCGCCGACCATCTGCGCGATCAGATAGAACACCACCACGGTCAGCGAGCCGATGGCCGCAACGGTACGAACCTGCCGCTGATCCAAACGATAGGAGGTGATGTCGGCAAAGGTGAACTTGCCCAGGTTGCGCAACCGCTCGGCCATGATGAACATGATGAACGGCCAGCCGACGTAGAAGCAGATGCAGTAGATATAGCCGTCGAAGCCTTGAAAATAGGTCAGGCTGGTGAGACCGAGCAGGGTCGCGGCCGACATGTAGTCGCCGGCGATGGCCAAGCCGTTCTGGGTGCCGGTGATGCCACCGCCGGCGGAGTAATAATCGCTGGCCGTTTTGGTGCGCTTGGCCGCCCAGTAGGTGATCCCCAAGGTCATCATCACGAAGATGAAGAACATCACGATGGCAT
This sequence comes from Candidatus Contendibacter sp., assembly GCA_049290615.1. GTDB lineage: Bacteria > Pseudomonadota > Gammaproteobacteria > Competibacterales > Competibacteraceae > Contendibacter. The sequence continues at coordinate 12,520 of JBATNZ010000095.1, read as the reverse complement.
GGATGTTGATCCCCTGTTTCTGGACTTGGCCAACATCCGGGGCGGCCACCGCCAATCCCATCCAGCCCAGCGCCAGCGCGCCAAGCACGTACTTCAATATCCCCTGATTCATTCGATGGCCCCCTTGATGATCTCCGCGTTGATGTCATCGAATTCGCTGTTGGCGCGGCGCACGTAGAGGCCGGTCATCAACCAGAACAGCAGGATCATCCCCGCGCCGATGGGCCAGGCGATGGATGCCGTGCCGCCTTCCCAGATAGGCGTAGCCAGGATTTTCGGGCTAAACGCCACGACCATGATGAAAATGAAGTAGATACCCAGAACAATCGCCGTCAGCATCCACGCGAAGTGGCTACGTTTGGCGACGAGTTCGTCGAATTTTGGATTGTTGCGTATCCGCTCGTATATGGCGGTTGACATTTTTTTTCCTCTCTATGGGTGGATTCAAGCGCCCATCCCGCGAACCACGGGGCATGGCCTTGGGAAATGTATAAGCCTTGACTGGTCTTGTCTATGATGTAGAACAACATTCCAATATTTCGGTCCCATCGTGAACGAAAAGCTCAAGGTCGTTCTCGCCCCCACGGCGTTTCTGGCGCTGGTGGCGGGCCTGGAGTTTGTGGCCGGCTACGCGGTGTACTACGTGCTGGAGCCCGAAAACCAGCAGCGCCTTGCCGCGATGCTGTCCCCGCGGGTGGAGTTGCTGATGGAACTGCTGATATTGCGCCTGGCGCTGCTTGGCATTGCGTTCGGCGTTGCCTATCAGTTCTACGTGAGGGGACCGCTGAAAATCGCGGAAGGCATCCATATCATCCTCAACGCCCACGTCAGCCATCGCCTCGAACCCGCCGGTCCGCCCGAGGTCCGGCTGCTGGCGCGGGCGGTGAACGAGCTGGCCGAACACAGCGAGGCGCTGACCCACGATCTTGAGGCCAAGGTGGCCCAGGCGAAGGTCTCGGTGGAGGAAGAGAAGAACCGGCTGGCGGCGCTGATGTCCGAGCTGTCCCAAGGCGTGCTGGTGTGCAACCGTAACGGGCGGATCCTGCTGTACAACGAGCGCGCCCGCCAGGCACTGGGCGCCTCGGCCGGCGCCGGCTCGGCCGCGCTGATCGGCTTGGGCCGGCCAATTTTCGCCCTGATCGATCACAGCCTGCTGTTGCACGCGCGGGAGAGCATTGAGGCGCGGCTGGAGAAGGGCGAAACCGATCCGAACGCACAGTTCGTGTTCACCACCCGGGCCGGCCAGTTCATCCGGGTGCGGATGGCGCCAGTCCTGACTACCGCGCCGTCCCCAGCCCACTCCGACGAGCACGGCCGGACCAGCGGGCGTCTGGCGATCAGCGGATTTGTGATGACCTTGGAGAACATCACCCGCGCCTTCGAACTCGATACCACCCGCGACATGCTGCTGCAGTCGTTCACCCAAGGCAGCCGGGCGTCGCTGGCGAGCATCCGCGCGGCGGTCGAGATGCTGACCTACTATCCGGACTGCGAGCCGGCCCATCGCGACCGCTTCATCCAGGTCATCAGCGAAGAGGTCGGCAACCTGGGCGGCACGCTGCACAAGCTGACCGCTGACCACGCCGATTCGCTCAAGACCCGCTGGCCGCTGGAGGAGATGCTGGGCGCCGACGTGATCGACGCGGCGCGGCGCCGGATCGAAACCCGGCTCGGATTGCCGATCCGGCTGGATGATCTCGACTACTCGATCTGGGTCAAGGTCGACAGTTACACGCTGGTCCAGGCGCTGGATTATCTCGCCGGCCGGCTGAAGGAGGAGTACGCGGTGCGCGATCTGCGTTTCGACCTGTCGCGGCACGGGCGGATCGTCCAGCTCGATCTAATCTGGCCGGGTCCGGCGCTGCCGCAGCGGATCCTGCACGAATGGGAGTTCGACACCCTGCGCGCCGGGGGCGAGGACAGCCCGCTGACGCTGCACGACGTGCTCGAGCGGCATGGAGCGGAGATCGTGTACATCATGGACCAGGAGCGGGAACAGCCTTTGTTCCGGCTGCTGCTGCCGCTGGCCGAGCCGATGCGGCCGATGCTCGGCGCTCCGATCCGTTACGGCGAGAGCCGTCCCGAGTTCTACGACTTCGATCTGTTCCATCAGGCCGGCCAGACGCCCGAACTCGATCAGCTTGCGCTCGCGGAACTGACCTACACGGTGTTCGATACCGAAACCACCGGTCTCGATCCTTCGGCCGGCGATGAGATCATTTCCATCGGCGCGGTGCGCATCGTCAACAACCGCCTGCTTCGGTACGAAACCTACGAGCAGTTGGTCGATCCACGGCGGCCGATTGCGGCGATCTCGCAGACCATTCACGGCATTTCGCACGAGATGCTGCGCGGACAACCCACGATTGACGAAGTGCTGCCCCAGTTTCATGAATACTGCGATGAAACGGTGCTGGTGGCGCACAACGCCGCTTTCGACATGCGGTTCCTGCAGATGAAGGAAGAATCGACCGGCATCCGCTTCACCCAGCCGGTGCTGGACACGCTGCTACTGTCGGAGGTACTGCATCCGAACCAGGAGTCGCACGCGCTGGAAACCATCGCCGAGCGACTGGGGATCAAGGTGGTGGCCCGCCATACCGCCCTGGGCGACGCCCTGGTGACGGCGGAGGTGTTCCTGCGGATGATCCCGCTGCTGGCCGCCCAAGACATTCGCACCCTGGGCGACGCCCGCGCGGCCGCCGAGAAAATTTACGCCAAGGTCAAGTATTAGCGACCCCGGCGTAATAACCTCCTCTTCATCGCCAACCAATCCACCGCCATCACCATGCTCCTCACCCAAACCCTCGCCCGCGAACTTAGCGTCCGGGAATCCCAGATCGAAGCCGCCGTCGCTCTGCTGGACGGCGGCGCCACCGTGCCCTTCATCGCCCGCTACCGCAAGGAAGCCACCGACGGACTGGACGATACCCAGTTGCGTCTGCTGGAGGAACGGCTCGGCTACCTGCGCGAGCTGGAAGACCGGCGCGGCGTCATCCTCGCCAGCGTCCGCGAACAGGGCCAGCTCACCGCCGAACTGGAAGCCGCCCTGCTGGCCGCCGACACCAAGACCCGGCTCGAAGATCTGTATCTGCCCTACAAGCCCAAGCGCCGCACCAAGGCGCAAATCGCCCGCGAGGCGGGTCTGGCGCCGCTGGCCCATGGTTTGTTGAACGACCCTACCCAGGTACCCGAGCTGGCCGCCGCCGCGTTTGTGGACGCCGAACGCGGCATACCCGACGCCAAGGCGGCGCTGGACGGCGCGCGGCAAATCCTGATGGAGGAATTCGCTGAAAGCGCCGAGCTACTGGCCCAGTTGCGCGAATATCTGTGGGACAACGCCGTGCTGCATTCGCAAATGGCCGAGGGCAAAGCCGAGGAAGGGGCCAAGTTCCGCGACTATTTCGACTACCGGGAAGCACTCCGCCAGATTCCCTCGCATCGCGCCCTGGCGCTGTTCCGGGGCCGCAACGAGGACATCCTGCAACTCACGCTGGAAATCGGCGATCCCGCCGCGCCCGGCCCCGATCCCGGCGAACAGCGGGTCGCTGCTCACTTCAATATCCGTGACCAGGGCCGGCCCGCCGACGCTTGGCTGCGGGAAACCGCCCGCTGGGCCTGGAAGGTCAAGCTGCAGCCGCATCTGGACACCGAACTGAAGCAGCGCTTGCGCGAGGCCGCCGAGGAAGAGGCGATCCAGGTCTTCGCCCGCAACCTGCGCGACCTGTTGCTGGCCGCGCCCGCCGGCGCCCGCCCGACGCTGGGGCTTGACCCCGGCCTGCGCACCGGGGTCAAGGTGGCGGTGGTGGACGCCACCGGCAAGCTGGTGGAGACCGCGACCATTTATCCGCATGTCCCGCGCAACCAATGGGATCAAAGCCTGCATGTTCTCGCCGAACTGTGCCGCCGGCATCACGTCGAGTTGATCAGCATCGGTAACGGCACCGCTTCCCGCGAAACCGACCGGCTGGCGGTCGAGTTGATGCAGCGCCATCCCGAACTGCGGCTGCAAAAGCTGGTGGTGTCGGAAGCGGGCGCCTCGGTCTATTCCGCCTCGGAACTGGCGGCGCGCGAGTTTCCCGAGGTGGATGTCTCGCTGCGCGGCGCGGTGTCCATCGCCCGCCGCCTGCAAGACCCGCTGGCGGAACTGGTCAAGATTGAACCCAAGGCCATCGGCGTCGGCCAGTACCAGCACGATGTCAGCCAAACCCGGCTGGCGCGGATGCTGGATACGGTGGTCGAGGATTGCGTGAACGCGGTCGGGGTGGAGGTGAACACCGCCTCCGCGCCGCTGCTGGCGCGGGTGGCCGGCTTGAACGCGACCCTGGCTCGCAACATCGTCGAGTTCCGGGATGCCAACGGCCCGTTCCGGCGGCGCGAGCAGTTGTTGAAGGTGACGCGGCTGGGCGACAAGACTTTCGAGCAGGCCGCCGGTTTCCTGCGCATTCTCAACGGCGATAATCCGCTGGACCGTTCCGCCGTCCACCCGGAAGCCTATCCAGTGGTCGAACGCATCCTCGCCGCCAGCGGACGCGGCCTGCACGAGGTGCTGGGCAATGCGGCGTTTCTCAAGACGCTGGAACCCGCCCGTTTCGCCGATGACCGCTTTGGCCTGCCGACGGTGCGCGACATTGTGGCGGAACTGGAAAAGCCGGGCCGCGATCCTCGCCCGGAGTTCAAGACCGCCGCATTCAAGGACGGCGTGGAGAAACTGGTGGATTTACAGCCAGGAATGGTGCTGGAGGGCGTGGTGACCAACGTCGCCAACTTCGGCGCGTTCGTGGACATCGGCGTCCATCAGGATGGGTTGGTGCATATTTCGGCGTTGGCCGACCGCTTTGTGAAAGATCCCCGCGAGGTGGTGAAGGCGGGTCAGGTGGTGAAGGTCAAGGTGCTGGAGGTAGATTTGAAGCGGCAGCGGATTGCCCTGACGATGCGGCTGAGCGAACCCGCGACCGGCGCTCCAGCCCAGCAAACGGAGAGCGTCCAGCGTCCAGAGCGGCGGGAACGGGGACAGCACCCATCGCCGCCACCGGAGAAACCGGAGAATCGCCCGGGCGCGTTGGCCGAAGCCTTCGCCCGGGCGGGAACGGTGAAAGATCGCAAATGAACACACCTTTGCAATCCCTGCCCTTGCGCGGTCAAGTGGCGTTGATCACCGGCGGCGGCCGAGGCATCGGCGCGGCGACCGCCGAGGCGCTGGCGCGCAAGGGCGCGGATGTCATTATCGCCAGCCGCACCGCGGCGGAACTGGCGGCCACGGTCGCGCAACTGCGCACCGCCGGGTTGAGCGCCTCGTCGCGGGTGCTCGATGTCGCCGACGAGGCGGCGGTGGCCGCCGCGTTCGCTGGAATCGTCGCCGAGCAGGGCCGGCTGGACATTCTGGTCAACAACGCCGCCATTCTGCTCGGCGGCCCGTTCGCCGAGATGGCGATGGCGGACTGGGACCGGCTGCTGGCGGTCAATCTGCGGGGGGCGGTGCTGTGCGCGCGGCAGGCGTTCCGGCTGATGCGCGAGCGCGGCGGGGCCATCGTCAACGTGTCCTCGCTGGGCGGAGTGCCGGGCACCGATAAATTCCCCGGTTACGCCGCCTACACCGTCAGCAAATTCGCTCTGACCGGTCTGACCGAGGCATTGGCCGCCGAGGGCAGGGAACACAACATTCGGGTCAACGCAGTGGCGCCGGGCGCGGTGGACACCGCCATGCTGCGCCAGGCCGCGCCCCACTTGCGCACCCGCACCGGCCCCGCCGATGTAGCCAAGGTCATCGCCTTCCTGTGCGATCCGTCCGAATCTGGCTGCATGACCGGCGCGACCCTGGCGATCCACAGCAACCTGTGAGCCTCGCCAATCGCTATCCGCCCGCCGCTTGGGTTTCGCGGCGCCGGCGCAGCAACAGGCGCGCAACGAACACCCCAACCTCGAACAGCAGCCACATCGGCACCGCCAGCAGGGTCTGCGAAATCACGTCCGGCGGCGTCAGCAACATGCCGACGACGAAAGCGCCCACAATGACATAAGGCCGCTTGGCGGCCATGGCCTCAGGCGAGAGGATGCCGGCCAGCGCCAGGATCACCGTCGCCACCGGCACCTCGAACGCGACCCCAAAGGCGAAGAAGATGGTCATCACGAAATCGAGGTAGCGATTGATGTCGGTCATCACCGCCACGCCTTCCGGGGCGGTGGTAGTGATGAAGGCGAAGAAGATCGGCATGATCGCGAAGTACGCGAAGGCTATGCCGCAGTAGAACAGCAAGGTGCTGGACAGCAGAATCGGCAGGACCAGTCGCTTCTCGCGCTGGTACAGGCCCGGCGCAACGAAAGCCCAGACCTGGTAGAGAATCCATGGAATGGTGATGAAGACCGCCAGAATCAGGGTGAACTTGAGGGGGGTCAGAAACGGCGACAGCACGTCGATGGCGATCATGCTGCTCTGGGCCGGCATGTGTCGGGTCAAGGGACCGGCCAGCGCGCTATAGATCGGATTGGCAAACGGCGACAGCGCCACGAAAACCACCAGCACCCCGCTGACGATGCGCAGCAACCGGGTGCGCAGTTCGAGCAGATGGCTGACGAAGGGTTGTTCGCGATCAGGGTTGGACACGGGGGATCAGTTCGCGGTGGGCGGCGGCGGGGACGGCGGAACCGTTTTTTCGGGCTGGGCAACCGGCGTTGTTCCCGGAGTCGGCGCCGATAGCGATGGATGACTGGCGGGTAAGACCGAGACGGACTTTTGCAACTGAACCGGCGCTGGTGCGTCGTCGGTTGCCGACGACTCCAGACTGGAGACCGGCGGCGTCCAGCCCGGTGGTGGCGCGGCGGTCGGCATCCCCGGACGCCAGCCCGGCGGGGGGCCGGGATCATCGAATTCCGCCTGGATATCCTCGCGCAGCGACTTCACCCGGTCGGTCAGATCCTTCACCTCACCGAGATCGGCCTGCTGGCGCAAGGTCTGCTTGATTTCCTCCAGATGCAGCTCGCGATCTACTTCCGCCTTGACCTCGGCGATCATCCGCCGCGCTTTGCCCAGCCACAGCCCGGCGGTACGCGCCAGTCCCGGCAACCGTTCGGGACCAACCACGATCATCGCGACGACGCCGACCATGACCAGTTCCCAAAAGCCGATTTCGAACATGCTGGCGCGATCCAGTGATCAGACCTTCTCGCGGTCCTTGGCCAGCGGGTCGTGCAGGCCCGCCGTGGCGTCGCCAACAGTGTGTTGCTGGGCGGTGGCCTGTTCGATCTTCTTGGGGTTCTCCTCGGCGGCTTCCGGCTTGCCGCCTTCCTTCATGGCGTCGCGGAAGCCGCGGATGGCCGAACCCAGATCGGAACCGAGGTTGCGCAGCCGGCTACCGCCGAACAGCACCAGGACGATGACCAGAATGAGCAGTAATTCCCAAATACTGAAATGCATGACGATTGTGCCTCTATAACGGGGGAGGGCGGCGCTCGCCTAGCCAGCGGCGCGGGCGGCTTTTTCGGTCAGACCGGAAATGCCGAAGCGGCGGCGCAGTTCGTCGAGCACCGCATCGGGGCCGAGTCCCTGATGGGCCAGCATGACCAGGGTATGAAACCACAAATCGGCGGTTTCGCGCACCAGAAGTTCGGGATCACCGTTCTTGGCGGCCAGCAGGGTTTCGGCCGCTTCCTCGCCGACCTTTTTCAGAATGGCGTCCAGGCCCTTGGCGTACAGACGGGCGACATAGGAACTGTCGGGGTCGGCCTGCTTGCGCGCTTCCAAGGTCGCCGCCAGTTCGCGCAGAATCTCGTCGCTCATGCGCCGTACATCTCGCGCGGATCCTTCAACACCGGGTCGGTGACGATCCATTCGCCATCGCGCAACTCCTCGAAGAAACAACTTTGCCGTCCGGTATGACAGGCGATGCCGCCGATCTGTTCGATTTCCAGCAACAAGACGTCATGGTCGCAATCCAGCCGGATGTTCCGCACCTTCTGGGTATTGCCGGAGGTCTCGCCCTTGTGCCAGAGTTGCTGGCGGGAACGGGACCAATACACCGCCTCGCCGCATTCCACGGTGCGCCGCAAGGATTCGCGGTTCATCCAGGCCATCATCAGCACCCGACCGCTACCGGCGTCCTGGGCAATGGCGGGAACCAGCCCATCCGCCGTCCATTTGATGCGTTCCAACCAGTCGTCGGTCATGAATTCCCTCACCCCAACCCTCTCCCGCAGGCAGAGGGCATATTAAAGTCTCATTTCGATACCGCGCGCCTGCATGTGACGCTTGGCCTGTTCGATGGTGTATTCGGCAAAATGGAAAATGCTGGCGGCCAGCACCGCGTCGGCCTTGCCCAGCAGGATTCCATCCACCAGATGGTCCAGCACGCCGACCCCGCCGGAGGCGATCACCGGGATGGTGACCGCTTCGCTGATGGCGCGGGTCAGCTCCAGATCGAAACCGCGCTTGGTGCCGTCTCGATCCATGCTGGTCAGCAGGATTTCCCCGGCCCCGTAGGCGTTCATCCGCCGCGCCCATTCCACCGCGTCGATGCCGGTGGGCCGGCGGCCGCCATGAGTGAAGATTTCCCAGCGCGGCGTCTCGGCCCTCACCCCCGACCCCTCTCCCGGAGGGCGAGGGGGGGCAACGGATTTGGCGTCAATCGCCACCACGATGCACTGATTGCCGAACCGCTCGGCGGCTTCGCGCACGAATTCAGGCCGGGCGATGGCGGCGGTGTTGATGGACACCTTGTCGGCGCCGGCGTTCAGCATTCGCCGCACGTCGTCCAGGGTGCGGATGCCGCCGCCCACGGTCAGCGGGATGAACACCTGACTGGCCACCTGCTCGACGACATGCACCATGGTCTCGCGGTCGTCGGAACTGGCGGTGATGTCGAGAAAGGTCAATTCATCCGCGCCCTGCTCGTCGTAGCGGCGGGCGATTTCCACCGGATCGCCGGCGTCGCGGATCTCCACGAACTTGACGCCCTTGACCACGCGGCCCCGATCCACGTCCAGGCAGGGAATGATGCGTTTGGCCAGGCCCATCACTCATTCTCCGGGGTAGCGCTGGCTATTTGCTGGGCGGCGGCGAGGTCGATGGCGCCATCATACAGCGCCCGGCCGATGATCGCGCCCATGACGCCTTCATTCTCCACGGCGTGCAGCGCCCGCACGTCGTCCAGGGTGCTGACCCCGCCGGAGGCGATGACCGGGATGCTGATGGCTTGCGCCAGCCGCACCGTGGCCTCGACGTTGACCCCCTGCATCATGCCGTCGCGGCTGATGTCGGTGTAGACAATGGCCTCTACCCCGTAGCGTTCAAAAATCCGCGCCAGGTCGATAACGTCGTGCTTGGAGAGCTTCGACCAGCCGTTGACCGCGACCCGCCCATCCTTGGCGTCCAGCCCGACAATGATATGGCCGGGATATTCCACGCACAGATCGTTGATAAAGCCCGGCTCCTGCACCGCCTTGGTGCCGATGATGACGAACTGGACGCCGGCATCCAGATAGGCGTCGACGGTCTGCTCGTCGCGGATGCCGCCACCGACCTGGATCGGCAGGTTGGGGAAAGTTTGGGCGATGCGACGGATCACCCGAGCGTTGACCGGCCGACCGGCGAACGCTCCGTTCAGGTCCACCAGGTGCAGGCGGCGAGCGCCGGCCTCCACCCAGCGCGCGGCCATCGCCACCGGGTCGTCCGAAAAGACCGTCGAATCTTCCATGCGGCCTTGGCGCAACCGCACGCACTTACCGTCTTTCAAGTCAATCGCGGGTATTAGCAACATAACTGGGTTCTTCCAGCGGCATACAAGTCCAGATGGGATTCTAGGGGTTCCAGTCCGCGAAATTGGCGAGCAACCGCAATCCCGCCTGGGCGCTCTTTTCCGGGTGGAATTGCACGGCGAAGATGTTGTCCCGCGCGATGGCCGAGGCGAACTCGAAGCCATAACCGGTTCGACCCGCCACCAACGACTCGTCGGCGGGTTGCAGGTAATAACTATGAACGAAATAGAAGCGGCTGTCCTGGGGAATCCCCCGCCAGAGCGGATGTTCGCGCGTCTGATGGACTTGATTCCAACCCATGTGGGGCACCTTGAGCCGCTCGCCGCTGCTGGGATCGCGCAGATCGCCGAACCAGACCACTCGCCCCGGCAACACGTTCAGGCACTCGACGCCACCGTTTTCCTCACTGAATTCGAGCAACGCCTGCGGCCCCAGACACAGGCCCAAAAACGGCTTGCCGAGCGCGACCTCGCGGACCATGTCCACCAAATCCCAGCGGACCAGCTCCCGCATGCAGTCGCGGATCGAGCCCTGGCCGGGAAACACTACCCGGTCGGCGCGCAGAATGTCGTGACGGTTCTGGGTGATGTGGACCCGCGCCTGGGGGGCGACATGTTCGAGCGCCTTGGCGACGGAGCGCAAATTGCCCATGCCGTAGTCAATGATCGCGATACTGGTCATGCGGAAGACTCGCGGAGGCGTGGAACGCGGGAAGGTGGAATTTACAGGCTGCCCTTGGTGGAGGGAACGCCGATCACGCGTGGGTCGGGTTCGACCGCCATGCGCAGGGCGCGTCCGAACGCCTTGAACACAGTCTCGGCGATGTGGTGGGCATTGCGGCCGCGCAGGTTGTCGATGTGCAGAGTCACCAGGGCATGGTTGACGAAGCCCTGGAAGAATTCGCGGAACAGATCCACGTCGAACTCGCCGATCCGGGCGCGGGGGAATTCGACGAAGTATTCCAGCCCGGGGCGCCCGGAGCAGTCGAGGACTACCCGCGACAGGGTTTCATCCAGCGGCACGTAGGCGTGGCCGTAACGGCGGATGCCGTGCTTGTCACCCAGCGCTTGCCGAATCGCCTGCCCCAGAGTGATGCCGATATCCTCGACCGTGTGATGAGCGTCGATGTGCAAATCGCCTTGCGCTTCGATGTCCAGATCGATCAGGCCGTGGCGGGCGATCTGGTCGAGCATGTGATCGAGGAAGGGCAGGCCACTGGCGAGCTTGGCGTTTCCGGCGCCATCCAGATTGACGCGCGCCTGAATCCGGGTTTCCAGAGTGTCGCGCTTGACCGTTGCGATGCGTGCCGACATGCGAATTCCGCTTGCTGCGTTGAAAGGGACAACAGAACATCTTTCTACCGGAAGCGTGAGTATAGCGTAGCGCGACGCTGGCTAGAATCGTTCCGATTCCGGGGGGTGTGATTCAAAGTGATGCATTGACGACCTGACCGATTCACGCGGCTTCTTTTTCGACCCCTTGCCAATAGGCCTCCCATTCCCGGTTGGCCCGATTCAGCCGGAGCGCCAACATCGTCTCGATATCCACCAGGCACCGGGGAGCTTGAGCCTCAGACGCATTTCTTTCCAGCTCAGTACCTTACGCCAGTGGGCAAAATCGTGGTGCCGTCGGTGGCGATCAAGGAAGGCGTCTATCACACCATCGAGACCGCTGCGGAACACCTCAAGGGGCTCTACGCGGGCGCGCCCTTCGACTTCTTCCTCTACGACTCGGCGAAGCTCGGCCAGGTGCGCAATTTCGCCACCAGCCCGCAGATCCAGATCATGGTGATGAAGGTCGGCGCCATCAACAAATTCGGCGATGAACAGCAGGCCCAGACCGAGGAAGCGGACGAGGTCGCCCGCCTCTTCCCCGCATCACCGACACAGCGCCTCGCACGGCGTTCCGTCCTTGTCGCCATCCAACCGGCTCACCCCGCACTGCGTCAGATAAAACCGCGCTTCCTCGCACGAGGCTATCTCGCCACAAGTGCGCTTCGCCCCGCAACGCCCCGCAAATTCTGACTTGACCGGGGTCGGTTCCGACCGCGCCGCCGGCGCTTCCCCGATCTTCCCACCGTGCCGCCAGTCCCACGGCGGCAGCGGATTCACCTCGGCCCACAGCCCACGCCGGGCCGCCTTCGCCTCCGCTTCCAGCGCCAGCACCACCAGTTGGGCATCGTCGCTGTACTGGCGATAAACCCACGCCAGCCCGCGCCGCACCTGCTCCACTTCAACATTGACCCCGGCCACCGTCACCACCCCGATGCTACGGCCGTAATCGTCGATCTTGCTCACCGCCACCGTCGCCGGCCGGTTGAACGCCAGCTCCGACAGGCTCTGTTTGGACTTCTGCCCGAACGGTTGCGCCAGTTCCGGCGCGTCGATCCCCGCCAGCCGTACCTTCACCTGCCGGTTTCCGCCTGCACGGTCAGCGCCAGCAGCAGCAGCGACAGAAAGCAAAGAACGCGCGTCATATAGCGCTCCTATTTGATTTGTGAAATCGCCGCGTCGAACCACCCCGGCGCTACGCGCCACCCCTCCTTAGCCAAGGAGGGGAAATTCCACAACCTGTGTAGGAGCGCTATAGAGTCTGCGACTGCGACTGCGACTGTGACTGTGACTGCGACTGATAAGGTCGATAGTGCGCCGACACCACCATATCCTCCATCACTTCCAGCACGATTCGCTGACGTTGTGCCGGCAATTGCTCCCACAGCGCCAATAACCGCTGCTCCATCGCCACATCTTCCAACGTCGCCGTCTTCGCA
>JBATNZ010000094.1:0-1704 GCA_049290615.1 Candidatus Contendibacter sp. | reverse complement strand
CCGGGCCGGTCGCTGGCGCCGATCAACGCCACGGAAGCGGGCTTGAACAGATACCGCAGGTTGTGAGTCATCGCCGCCGCCCTCCCCCTGAATCGGTAAAGATATAAGGCGCGGCGAGCGGGAATGCAATCGGCCGCCATGGCTCTCAAGCGGAAACTTCACGCCATTGGCGACTGGGGCGGTCACCGCTCCGCGCAACTCGCGCACACCCCGTACAGGATGATGTCATGCCGTCCGCTTGACTCAGTTAGCCACGGGATCCGCCGCTCGCTCACTGGGTCCGGACATGCTGTACGCCTTGTCTACCTACGATGAAAATATTATACTTTTGTGTAATATATAGAGGAGTACCCGCCATGCCTACTGCAACCCTTCGCTCGGTCGGTGGCTCTGTCGTGATGGCCATCCCGAAGCGCATCCTGGAATTGGTGCAGTTACAGGCCGGTTCGCGGGTGGACATCGACGTGCGGCAAGGCCAATTGGTTGTGATTCCCCAGCGGAAGAAGCGCTACACCCTTTCCGAGTTGCTGGCCCAATGTGATTCGTCCGTGCCGCTGACGGTCGAGGACCGCGAATGGCTGGATGCACCGGCCGTTGGGCTTGAAGACGGCGCGGAAGGGCCGTAATGCGCATTCCTTCCCGTGGTGAAATCTGGTTCGTCAACTTGAACCCTACGGTTGGCCGGGAACAGCAGGGCACCCGGCCGGTCTTGGTGGTCTCCGAAAAGGAGTTCAATCGCCTCGGTTTGTGCGTCGCATGTCCGATCACCCAAGGTGGCCAGTCGTCGCGCCATGCTGGTTTCGCGGTAACGCTGATGGGTACCGGCACTGAAACGCAGGGCATCATCCTGTGCAACCAGCCACGCACTCTCGACATGATCGCCCGGAATGGCCGCTTTGTTGAGGATGTTTCCGACGATCTGATCGAGGAAGTTCTGGCTCGTCTTCAGCCGATTTTCGAGGGCTGAACCCGGAAGGAACTGCTGGCGTTTGAGATCACCCCGGGCAATGTCGATGATCGCCGGCCCGTGGACGAATTAACCCAGGGTCTGACCGGCAAGCTGGTGGGGGATCGAGGCTACATTTCCCCACCACTGTTCAAGGTGTGGTGGGATTGGGAATAGCCAGAACTCACGTTGACTAGAAACACGTCCCCCTTGAATCCGCCCGCCAACAGATTGCAGGTCAGCACCGCGCCGATGGTGCCGGGCCGCTCGCTGGCGCCGATCAGCGCCACGGAAGCGGGCTTGAACAGATACCGCAGGTTGTAAGTCGTCATCGCCGCCGCCCTCCCCCTGAATCGGTTAAGGATATACGGCGCGGCGGGCGAGAATGCAATCGGAGGATCAAGAGGCGGGATAAAACCCTCTGGCCCCGGATTTGGTCAGACCCAGCCAGGCGGCTGGCCTGCCCGATGGAATAGGGCCGCCGGTCGGTCTGGTGGCGCTGTTCGCGAAGCTGGCGTATGTATGGGAAAAATTTCATGCTGGAAATATATCCACTATGATTTCAGGTAAAAGTCGCTGGGCAGGGATGTCCATCCTGAAGTCAACCAGGGGTCGGTTGAAGTAATCGAGCTCAGCCCTCTTAAGGTCATTGATAATTTCTTGTATAATAACACAATTTTTGAAATATCTTGAGGTATTCCTATGTTTGGCGAAGTCTTGGAGCGGTTTATTCAGAACCGACCTGTCGCGGTGATGGT
>JBATNZ010000093.1:0-1665 GCA_049290615.1 Candidatus Contendibacter sp. | reverse complement strand
ACAACGCCTCCGGGTCCAAGGACCGGAGGTAGGCGTCGTCGATCTGGCGCAGGCTGTGATCGCTCAGGTGCATGGAAGCGGTAAACTCAACTCGTTAACAGGGTTCTCGGTCCCCATCCTGCCCCGTCAAATTCAGGGAAGTCAAGGGGGAGTGAACGGCTGCTCGCAGGTTACCGAAGAAATACAATTGATTTGTGAACTTCTTAGGCAGTTTGTGAATGACTCATGTACTATAAAGGTCTATGATATGGATTACGCTGATATTATTAGCTTGCTTAAATCAGCCGAACATGCCACCCCAAAAATAGAGGACATGACATCCCTTACACAAGCTGGCCAATTCATAAAAACCAGAAGTCCTGAGTTCAATCCAAATCAATATGGACAAAAAAACCTGAAGGGTGTTTTGATTGCCACGGGGATATTCGAAATTCGTGAGTTATCCCATAAAAATGGAAACGGAAAAACCGTTTTATACAGAACAAAGCCATTATCGAGTAGTCGTGAATATTATGTATTCCCCGTTACGCAGGATGAAAAACCGTAGATGCGTATCCTGCTGGCGGAAGACGACCCGATGATCGGCGACAGCTTGCGCAAAGGCTTGCGCGGCGAAGGCTTCACCGTGGACTGGGTCCGGGACGGGCGCGATGCGGAACTGGCGCTGGACACCACCGAGTACGCGCTGGTGCTGCTGGATCTCGGCCTGCCGAAAAAGGATGGCCTGGCGGTGTTGCGCGGCTGGCGGCAACGCGGCCTGACCGTGCCGGTGCTGATTCTCACCGCCCGCGACGCGGTGCCGGACCGGGTCAAGGGTCTGGACAGCGGCGCCGACGACTATCTGGTCAAACCCTTCGATCTGACCGAACTGCTGGCGCGGATGCGGGCGCTGCTCCGCCGCCAGGCCGGGCGGCCCCGTGATCTCCTCGAAATCGGTGCGCTGCGGCTCGATCCCGCCGCCCATGCCGTCGAATACCAGGGCCAGCCGGTGGCATTGTCCGCGCGGGAATTCGCCCTGTTGCACGCCCTGCTGGAAGCGCCGGGGACGGTGCTGTCCCGCGAGCAACTGGAAGAACGGCTGTACGGCTGGGGCGAGGAAGTGGAAAGCAACACCATCGAAGTTCACATCCACAACCTGCGCCGCAAGCTAAATCCGGGGGTCATCCGCACGGTGCGGGGCGTCGGCTACCGGCTTGGGGAACATCCGTGACCTCCATCCGCCAGCGCCTGCTGGCCGGGTTGCTGGTCGGTCTGAGTCTGGTATTAGGCGCTGCCGGCTATGCCACCTACCGCCAGGCCCGCGCCGAAGTCAACGCCCTGTTCGATTATCAGTTGCAGCAGACGGCGCTGGCCCTGCGCAATCAAAATTTGCTGGCGCTGGCCATCAGCGGCCAGGTCGGCGACGGCGAGGGCGACTTGCTGGTGCAGATTTGGGATCGCGGCGGCCTGTTGTATGTCTCCCGCAAAGCGTGGGAACTGCCTTTCGCGACGCAGCCCGGCTTTGCCGACCTGCTCTGGCGCGACGAGCGCTGGCGGCTGTTCGCCCTGTATGTTGGCGACCGCGTCGTCCAGGTCGCGCAGCCGGCGCGGCTGCGGTTGCGGATGAGCGCCGACATCGCCCTGCGCAACCTCGCGCCGTTCCTGCTGCTGTTGCCGGGCATGGCC
>JBATNZ010000092.1:0-36601 GCA_049290615.1 Candidatus Contendibacter sp. | reverse complement strand
GTGGCCGCCTGGGAACAGGCGCGCAATGCCGACCCCAGGCCAGTCAATTGGCGATTCACTACCCCCGATGCCCGCATCAAACTCAAGCGCCTCTATCCATCAATTGAGAACGGTTGAACCACTAGCTGCTTATCCGGTGACGGTGGCGCAGTTCAAACCATTCGTGGAGCAGGGCGGTTATCGAGAGCAACGCTACTGGAGCGCGGACGGCTGGCGGTGGCGGGAAGGAGAGAATCGGTCGGAACCTTGGCTGTGGAATCACCCTGTCTGGACCGTGCCGAACCAACCGGTCATCGGCGTTTCCTGGTACGAAACGGAAGCCTATTGCCGCTGGCTCGACGAGCGGTTGCAAAAGCCATCCGGAACGTTTCGTTTGCCGACTGAGGCCGAATGGGAGTGGGCGGCGCGCGGGCCAGAAGGGCGGCGCTATCCCTGGGGAGACCTGTGGGAAGCGTGGCGCTGCAATAGCGCGGAATCCAGCCTCGGCCGTACCAGCACGGTCGGCTGCTTTCCGGGTGGCGCGGCGGACTGGTGGCGGGTTATGACGGGCTACGATGGCCAAGTGCAGGACTTGGCCGGCAATGTCTGGGAGTGGACAGCGTCGGCGTATAGTGAAGATTATTCTAAATCGAATCAGCCTGTTATGAGCGCCGATTCCGGCAGCGGTCCCCGGGTGTTGCGGGGCGGCTCGTGGTTCCACGAACCGCTGTGGTTGCGGTCGGCCGCGCGCGCCAGGTTCTCCCCGCGCGACTGGCTCAACCTCATCGGGTTCCGCCTGGCCAGGACATTAACCATTTGACCTTTTCGCTTTTTTACTTTACGGGAGTCCATGGGGCGAAGCCCCCTGGTCGCGTTTTTTACTGGAGGTGGTCCACTCCCAATCCCACAGAGCGCGGTCCGCCGCGACCACTACTATTTCTTGCGTGAGGAGATCCTCAAATGCCCATTCCGCACCTCAGCGAAACCACCCTCCGCTGCCAGGCCACCGCCCAATCTTTCCAACGGGGCGAGGCCTACTATCAGGCCGGGGCGGTGGGCCGTCTGCAACAGCGCGGCAACACCCTCCAGGCCGAGGTGGAGGGCAGTGAAGTCGAGCCCTACACCGTTTGCCTGACCTTCGACGAGGGGGGCGTGACCTCCGCCGATTGCAATTGCGCCTACAGCTTTGAGGGCTGGTGCAAGCACATCGTCGCCATGGCGCTGGTCTGTGTGCATGAACCCGAATTGATCGAAGAGCGGCCGCCTTTGGAATCCCTGTTGGAACGCCTCGATCTCCCGCAAACCCGCGATTTGGTCCAGGAACTGGTGGCCGAACAGCCCCGCCTGATGGAGACCGTGGATGATTATGTCCAGCGGCTGGCGGAACCGACCCCGCCCCAGCAGCCCGCTGCTGCCCCGCCACGGCGCACCTTGGTCGATCCGGCGCCCTATCGCCGCGCGGTGCAGCAGATTTTGCGCGGCGCGGTGCGGGACTGGGAATCCGGCCGGGACGACGATTCGATCAGCTATGAGCTGCAAGCGTTGATTGCCAAGGCCCAGGACTTTACCGCGCACGGCGACGCTCCCAACGCCCTGGTGGTGCTGGAAGCCATCACCGGTGCTTGCGTGGACCACTGGGAGGAGGTGGCGGAATACGGCGCCGAGAGTAACGACGTGGTTGCGGCGTTGGATCAGGCGTGGACCGAGGCCATTTTAAGCACCGAGTGGGCGCCGAAGGAGAAAACGGCGCTCCAGCAACACCTGACCGGCTGGCAGGAGGAACTCGGTGGTTCGTTCGCGATGAGCCTGGAAGCCCTGCGCCAGGGCTGGGACTATCCGCCGCTCCAGCGGGTGCTGCGGGGCCATATCACCGAGTCGGGCGCCTGGGACGCGGAAACCCCCGATTACGCCGACGACCTGGCGCGAATCCGGCTGAAGATTCTGGATCGCCAGCAACGGCATCAGGAGTATTTGTATCTGGCCGAGGCCGAGAGCCAATCCGAACCATATCTGACCATGCTGGCGCGACTGGGTCGGGTGGAGGCCGCCATGGAGGCTGCCAAAACCCACCTGGATTCCCTGGAAGCCGCCTTTGCCCTGGCGCGGGCGCTGCGGGAAAAGGAGGCGCTGGCACCGGCGCTCGCCATCGCCCAGACCGGCTTGAGCCTGCCAGGGCAACCGCATCGCCAATATGAACTGGCAGTGTGGACCAGCGAGCTGGCCGAGGGCTTGGGCGAGGGTCAAGCCGCCCTCGCGGCCCGCGTCGCCGCCTTCAAGGCCCAGCCCGCGATGGGGGACTATCAAAAAGCGCTGGAACTGGCGGGCGCCGCGGCGTCGGCGGTGCGGGCGGAGTTGCTGCAAGTCCTTCGCCAGCATCAAGGCTGGAACAGCAACCCGGCCAAGGTCGATATCTTCCTCCAGGAGGGACTGCTCGACGATGCGATCGCGGCGGTCAAGGACCTCGGCTACTATCAGGCGGACCTGGTGAAACAGGTGATGGCGGCGGTCCTCAACCAGCGCCCGGACTGGGTGATCGAGAATGCCGTTCATCGGGCCGAAGAGATCATGGATGCCGCCAGAGCCAACGCGTACCATCATGCCGTGGAATGGCTCCAACAGGCGCGGGCCGCGTATCTGGCCTCGGGGCAGCCGGCGGCGTGGCAAGCGTATCGGACCCGGCTGATGCAGCTTCACGCGCGCAAGTACAAGCTGGTGGGGATGTTGAAGCAGCGGGATTTGGCATGACCGGTCGAACGCGGATCGATCAAGGCAGCGCCAAGACATCGGCTTCCAGGGCACTGGTTTTCCGTTGCCAGCCTGGAACGGCGCAGTCGAAGACCAAAAATGGTGCGGGCCTCACTGCCGTCCGGGTCGAACGCCCAGACACGCTCCTGGCCCAAGATTTCCCTATGATCCCGCCGGATCGATCACACTGATGACCCGACTGACGATTTCGTCAACGGTAGTCGGATCCAGGGACTCGACATAGCGGGCGGTGCCGGCGCGCTCGCGGGCCTCGAGATCGAAGGACCGCACCTGGTTGCAAACGGCCACGCCAGTCGTATCGTGGCCCGTGATCGGTACGGTCAGACCGGTGTCCCGGGCGAAGACCCCGCCGCTGGTGACGGGCACGGTCATCGCAATCCCCAGAGCGTTGATGGCTTTCGGCGTAATGACCACGAAACGATGCCGGTTCTTGAGTTCCCGGCCAGCTATTGGATTCGGGTCGATCCAGTACACATCACCCCGTTGCGCGATCCGACGGCGCGTCATGCCAGCTCGCGTCCCACCGGTTCGCCCTCGCGCGCCCAGGCAGTATCCGCCTGGAGCGCGGCCATCACATCTGGCGTCACGCCGTGAAACAGTTCGGCCAGCGTGTAGCGCCGACGACCCGTCGGGCGGGTGGGCCGGGCCGTGAAGGCCCCATCGACGACGCGCAGTTCCAAGGTGGCCCCAACCTCGAGATCGAGCAGCCTGAGCACGTCGGCGGGAATGGTCATGATGGCGGCGCCACCTTGCTTGCGAATGTTGACGGTCATCATGCCGAAGCTCCTGCACTCCATTCGGAAGTACCATTAAAATAGCATTAAAGTAGCGCAAAAGCAACACTAGGCACTACCTGGTAGTCGAACCAAGGGGTGGGTCTTGACCCCTGAGCAGAGTGCGCCGCTGTCCGGCGGGGCCAGCCAGCGGCGGCGTGCCGGACCTTCAGCGTGCCGTGGCACGTTTCACGCTGCACGGACGCGGGCAGCACGGCGAAGGGTCTTGCGTTAATCTACCTCCTATCCATCACTCATTTGAGGTTACCTCATGGACAAGATCCCGCTGTCGGAAATGCTTGCCGAGCTTCGCAAAGAATTGTTGGAAGCCAAGTGGGAAGGACAGGGCTCGGATCTGAAGTTCTTGATCGAGGATATCGAGATCGAATTGCAGATCGTCACCACCAAGGGCGGCAAGGGCGGTGGCGGGGTCAAGTTCTGGGTTTACAACGCCGAGGCCGAGGTCAACGCCTCTCAGGCCCAGACCCAGAAACTTAAACTGAAGCTCAAGCCGAAGACGCCAACCGGTCCTCTTGAAGTCTCAAGAGATCGACCGAAACCCGATTAAGTCGTAGCGCGGAGCGGGATAAGCCATGGACGCGAAAGAGAAAGACGTGTTGATCGAAATTCACGTCGCGGCCGATGACGGACGAGAGCAAAACTTCACCGGTTACCCGGTCGCACCCGGCCGCATCTTGACTGCCCGACACGGTTTGCTTTCCGATGTAGCTGCGGACGCCAAGATCATCGAGCTGCGCTGGCATGAACTGAATGCTCAGGACGAGCGGCGGCGTTGGCGACCCGCGACGGTGATTTGGCAGGACGGTCCGCTCGACGCCGCCCTGCTGCAATGCGATTTCCCGGATGGCCTGACAGGATACGGCTGGCTGTCCGACCAGCCGCCGCGCGAAACCAACTCGCCGACCCGCTGGGCCAGTGCCGGCATCGCCAGGGCCGGTGACAAAAGCAAAACCGCCAGCGGCTCGTTCGATTTCCACGGCAACGTCTACTCGGCGGCGAGCAACAAGCTCCGCTTCGATATCGGCGTCGAGGACGCGGCGTCCGAAGCGGCGTATTGGACGGGTTCCTCCGGTATGCCGATCTTCGTGGAGCGGCGCATCATCGGGGTGGCCATGTCCTGCGACGAAGCCACCGAAGCGAGGCGTTTCAAGGCCAGCCCCGTCCGCCTGATGCTGCGTGACCCCGAATTCCGTAAAGCCATCGGCTACGACGCACGGGAGAAACGGCGCGACGAGGCTCGCGCTGCATTGCTTGATTGTCTCATCGCGTCCGGCCCTGTCAGGGCGGCGCTGGGCGAGGCGCTAAAGATTGGGCCACGCGGCGATCCAAAGGACTGGGCGGGTATGCTCGCCGACAAGCTGCTCGAAACCGAGATCGACGGGGCCATCCAATCCGTCTACCTAGCCAGGGACAGCCTGGACCAGCGCTGCCGGGCCGAGGACCGCGACGTTCTCTGTGAGGTCATGGGCCTGATCCTTCCCGTCAGTTATGACGAGGGCGTGATCAACGGTGCGCGAACGCGCCGTTCCATGCCCCAGGCCGTGCTCCTAGTGTTGCCCGCCGGGATCGAAACCGTCGCCGAGGTCATCATGGCTGGCGTACACGGGCGCCCGGCGCGCTTCAAGCCGTTGCGGGATCGCGACAAGTTTCCCGAGGGCGCGGACGCCCTGTCCGAACCGCCCGAATCCGGATTCGACTCCGATGGCTCCGCCTACGAAAGAAATATCCATGCTCATCTCTGCAACAAGTTGCTGGCCGGCGACGAGTCGTTCTTCGATGCCTTCATGGTGAGCACCTTCGTCAAGGAGGCGACCACCTATCGCGCCGACGGCGTGAAAGAGCACGAACTCATCGGGATAGCGGCCGACGAGCTGGAAGATCGAGCGACCTACCGCCAGCGCCGCTACTACTTCATCCTCAAGCTACCGGATACGGGCGATGGGCGTCCGCCCAAACTGGTGGCGGTGGAGAACCTGAAAAGCCGCTACCCATTGCTCGACTTCGTCATCCTGGGCCATGCCAGGGACGGTAACATCATCCGTCAGGAACGCAGGCGTTTCCGGATTCTTCGGGAAATCCTTCCCGGCGCCACGGAGAACAAGCCATGAAGTTTCTCGAAATCGAGGCGGGGGCCACCGTCCGGCTGCCCGCCCGAGGTGATCTTCCAAGGCAGACCCATGTCTTCGACCTCGACTCGATCCGGGCGGTCAACGCGGCGCTGGCCGCGCGGCGACCCCTGCTGGTGCGGGGCGAGCCGGGTATCGGCAAGAGCCAACTCGCCAAAGCGGTGGCAAAGCAACTCCAGCGGCCCTACGTGCAGCATGTGGTCGACGCCCGCACCGAATCCCGAGACCTGCTTTGGCACTACGACGCTGTCGCCCGCCTGGCGGAGGCGCAACTCTGCGGCGCGCTCGGTCAGCGCGAGGGCGGCGTCCGGCGTCGGTTGGCGGTGGGTAACTTCCTGCGCCCCGGTCCCCTATGGTGGGCCTTCGACTGGCGGGATGCGGCGCATCAGGCAAGCGAGATCGGGGAGGGCGTTCCGCCCACGGAGGACGATGCCGACCCCGACAACGGCTGCGTAATCCTGATCGACGAGATCGACAAGGCTGAGACCGATGTGCCCAACGGTCTGCTGGAGGCCCTGGGCAACGGCGAGTTCACGCCTCTGGGACGCAGGCAACCCGTCAATACCGTGGCGGAGCCGCCGCTGGTGATCGTCACCACCAACGAGGAAAGAGCTTTGCCGGATGCCTTTCTGCGCCGCTGCCTGGTGCTGCATTTGAAGCTACCCGCGACGCGCGGCAAGTTGGAGTCTTTCCTCACCGAACGTGGCTACGCCCACTTTCCCGACGCCGACGAGCGGGTGATCAAGCGGGCGGTGAAGTTACTCGCCGACCAGCGCGTACCCGAGGATGGAAGCCCACCAAAGACCGGGCCGCTGCCGCTACCCGGACAGGCCGAGTTCCTGGACCTGTTGCGCGCCGTAATCGCGATGCGCCCCCAGAATCCTGACGGGCAACTCCAGGTCCTTGACGAAATCGCCAAGTTCGCGCTCCGGAAACATCCGGACGCGGCGAACTGATGATGGCGCGCGGTCTGTTTCGATGAACCGGCGGCCATTCGACAACACGCGAACACCCCCGCAAGGCGCCTGCGGCTGGGCGGATTTGGTCCGCGCTCTGGACTTGGGCGGACCAACGCTCTTGAAAGACATGGCCGCCGTGCTGGGATTGCAGGAGCGCCCCCCCTCGATCCAACTCGAATCTCAAGTCAATTTCTCCGTAACCTCTAGCGCGACGCTTACCATGGGGCCGACGGTCGAACCGAAACCCCTCATCGACCTGCCGTTCTGGCGTCTGGAAGCAGTCGAGTATCTGCAAGCCCCGAAGCCAGCGGGAAGCGGCCCCGAACCTGCGACCGCGCTACCTGAGTGGACCGAGCGTCCGCCGGCGGCGATCCCACAACCCCTGGCGCGCTGGCCGGAACTCCTGCCCCGGCTGCGGCGCGCGCTCGCCCGGACGACGGAATCCCGCGATCTGGATGTGTCTGCCATCGTGCGCCGCCTCGGGCGAGGCGAGAGTCTGCGACGGTTACCGTGTTGTTCGTACCGGCGCTGGGGCGCGTTGCTACACGTCATCGAAGACCGCAGCGACAGACTGACGCCCTACTGGCGCGATCAAGCCATGGTTCGGGAACGGCTCTTGCGCCTGTTTCCCCGCCACGCGGTGCGCCATGCGCTGATCGACGAAGGCTTGGACCAACCGCTCTTCGTTGGTTTACCCAGCGGCGTTGATCGCCGCTATCGCCCGCCGCCACCGGGTGGGCTGGTGCTGGCGCTCGGCGACCTTGGGGGTTTGGCGCGTGAGGATGCCAGGGTGAGCGCGGGTTGGGAGCGGCTGGGGCGGTGTCTGGCCGATGCCGGTTGCCGAGCCGTGGCCCTGTTGCCGCAGCCGGCGGCGTGGTGTCCGCCCATGATCGGTCGCTACTGGCGGTTGCTGTCCTGGGAGCGCGGACCGGGCGTGCTCGATCCCGAGCGCTGCGCGCGACAACTCGAATCCCTGCTGTGCCTGCTCGCCCCGACTGCGCGGGTCGAACCCGGACTGTTGCGGGATCTGCGCCGACTCGCCGGGCTGGAGGCGGCGGCTGAATCCCTGGTATGGCAACATCCAGCGGTCACGAGCACGTCCAGCGTCGCCGCGACGCTGAATCCCGAGGACCTCAAGCGCTGGCGGGCTGGCTTCGAGACCCAGCCCGAGCCGCTGCGGAAACAGGTGCTCGACCGCATCCGCGCGTGGCGGGCGCGTCTACCCAGCGAGGTCTACCTGGGCGAGGCCGCGCTGTTGGATTCGGACTCTCAGGCGCTGCTTCCGGCGGGTGAGCGCGAGTGGTGCCGCGACTTCTTTGCCGCGCTCGACGCCCAGATTCGTGGTATCGGTGGCGCGACCGCGCCTCGCGGCGCCGAGGAGTGGTTTCTGCGCTTCGAGCAACATTCCACCAAACAAGAGGCCGTTTGGCGGACATCCCCCCTCCATCGTATTTGGGAAGTGGTGCATCGGCACGACAAGGGGCCGATCCAACCACCACCTGAATTTAAACCCGAGAACATCGAATCCGATCCCGACCGCCCGATCACGGCCGTCGCGATCCAGCAACA
The DNA here is from genome assembly GCA_049290615.1 of Candidatus Contendibacter sp. Classification (GTDB taxonomy): domain Bacteria; phylum Pseudomonadota; class Gammaproteobacteria; order Competibacterales; family Competibacteraceae; genus Contendibacter. The sequence continues at coordinate 28,408 of JBATNZ010000092.1, read as the reverse complement.
TGGCGGCACGCTGGTCTTTGCACCCGAGTCCGAAACCGAGCCGATGTCGGACCGTGGAAGCCCCCTGGGAGGGGTTACGACCCGCAACGGCTGGATCCGGGTCGAAGTACTCCCCGATGAACCCGACCGCAACGCCTTCTGGAAATCCGGCCAACCCCCAAGCTGGGCCGATGACTGGGGCACGGACGACTACGGCCACTGGGTCACCTTCAGCGTCGCGGACGAGCAGGACAACAAGGTCACCCAGCGGATGCGTTGGATCGAACCCGGAACCTTTCAGATGGGTTCCCCGGAAGACGAGCCGGAGCATCTTCTTAACTACGAGGGTCCCCAGCATCCGGTGACCCTCAGCCGAGGCTTTTGGCTGTTCGACACTGCCTGCACCCAGGCGCTGTGGGAGGCGGTGATGGGCGAGAACCCGAGCCGGTTCAAAGGTGCCGACCGGCCGGTGGAGAACGTCAGTTTGAAAGATTGCCAAGCCTTTCTCCAGCGACTGAACGAACACCAGCCGGGACTCGATCTAGACCTGCCGACCGAGGCGCAGTGGGAGTACGCCTGTCGCTCTGGTACGACCACCCCCTTCAGCTTCGGCGCCAACATCATCCCCGAACAGGTCAACTACAACGGCGATTATCCCTACACGGGCGGCCAAAAGGGTCCCTATCGGCAACAAACCGTCCCGGTGGCGAGCCTGCCGCCGAATCCTTGGGGCCTGTACGAGATGCACGGCAATGTCTGGGAATGGTGCCGGGATGGACAGCGCACGTACCGGCGGCGAGCCAAGAAAGACCCTGTTAGTCCTCTGGCCTCCGGCGCGGGGCGCGTCGTGCGCGGCGGGTCCTGGGACAGCAGCGCGCACTTGGTGCGGGCGGCGTTCCGCATCCGGCACCTCCCCGCCTACCGCGACGCCAGCCTCGGCTTCCGCTGTGCCCGAGTTCGGGCGGGTGCGGAGCCGGCTGCTAAGCCTGCGCAGGGCCAGCCCGACGGAGCGACCCGCGCGGAACCCACCCTGCTCCGTCTCGATACCGCCCAGCCCCCGGTCCGTTGCGCGTTGCCCCAGGCCCCCGCCTTCCTTATCCGCACCGACCGCGAGCATCTCACCTTCGGTCGGCTCACCCGGCCTGCTTGGGCCAGCGCCATCGGCCGCGACCGCTTTGGGCTGTGGTGCGAAATCGCCGTCGAGCCGAGTCAAGGTGAGCCCGTCATTCAGCGGCTGCGCTGGATACCGCCGGGGCAATTCTGGATGGGTTCGCCGGAGGAGGAGACCCGGGGGTTAGGTCGGACTGATACTGAGCAGAAATCGTTTGGTATGGAGCATCCTCGCCATCGGGTGACTCTGACAGAAGGTTACTGGTTGTTCGACACGTCCTGTACCCAGGCGCTGTGGGTAGTGGTGATGGGTACGAATCCGAGCCGGTTTCAAAGTCCGAGCCGGCCAGTGGAGCAGGTCAGTTGGGACGACGTTCAAGGCTTTCTCGGTCGAATCAACCAATGGATTCCCGATCTCAACCTGGTGCTACCTAGCGAGGCGCAATGGGAATACGCCTGCCGGGCTGAAACCGAGACGGCAATTTACACCGGCGATCTGAAGATTCTAGGCCGCGGCAATGCTCCGGCGCTCGACCCCATCGCTTGGTACTACGGCAACAGCGGCATCAATTTCGATTTGTCAGAGGGCAAGGACATTTCCCGCTGGAGAAACAAGCAATACCCGCCCCGGAGAGCGGGGACATGGCCAGTGAAACTCAAACAAGCCAATCCCTGGGGGCTGTTTGACATGCTGGGCAATGTCCGGGAGTGGTGTCGGGATGGTATGCGGGAATACGACCAAGATGCCCAGACGAATCCTGAGGGTCCTCTGGATACCGGCGTGGAGCGCGTCTTGCGCGGCGGGTCGTGGGACGACAACGCGCGCCTCGCGCGATCGGCGTACCGCAACTGTAGAGGACCTAGCAACCGTGATGATCTCAACGGCTTCCGCTGTGCCCGAGTTCAGGCGTGAGTCAATCGGCATGGAGCGCATCCCATGAACGCCCCCTCCATCATCGACACCGCCTGGCACCCGCTGGCCACCGGCTGCCCGCCCGGCTGGGCCAGCGGCTGGGGGCAGGATCGGTGGGGCGTCTTCGTCGAATTCACCCTGCAGGAGGTCACCCAGCGCCTGCGCTGGATACCGCCGGGACGGTTCTGGATGGGGTCGTCGGAGGAAGAACCGGGTCGATGGCAGGATGAAGGCCCCCGCCATCTAGTCACGTTGGCCGAGGGCTACTGGCTGTTCGATACCCCTTGCACCCAAGCGTTGTGGGAAGCGGTGATGGAAAAGAACCCGAGCCGATTCCAAAGCCCGACCCGACCGGTGGAGCAGGTCAGTTGGAACGATGCGCAGGATTTTCTGAAGCAACTCAACGGGCGGATTCGCGATCTCGATCTGACGTTGCCAAGCGAAGCGCAATGGGAACACGCCTATCGGGCAGGGGCCGAAACGGCGATCTATTCCGGGGAAATGGAGATTCTGGGCGAAAACAACGCTCCGGCGCTCGATCCCATCGCCTGGTACAGCGGCAACAGCGGGGTCGAGTTCGACCTGAATAACGGTCGCGACAGTTCGGATTGGAAGGAAAAACAATATCCGCACACGCGGGCGGGGACGCGCCCGGTCAAGCTCAAGCGGGCCAATCTCTGGGGCTTGTACGACATGCTCGGCAACGTCTGGGAATGGACACAAGACTACGGGAGCCATGATTACCAAGATGCTCCGGCAGATGGCTCAGTATGGATTAACGGTGATCATGATGTGTGGCGCGTGGTTCGCGGTGGTTCATGGGATAGTTCAGCACGTTTCGTGCGTGCCGCTTTTAGAGACCAATTTATCCTTGACTCCCGCGGCGATACCATCGGTTTTCGTTGTGCCCGGGTTCAGGCGCCGCGCTGATCACCCGCCCATACCCTCCATCGCCCTGACCGGTCATCCCGCCACTTCGTGCAAGTGCATCGCTGCGAGGCGTTTCTGGCGGGGTGTGGGCGGGTTATGATGAATTCAATTTCGCGCCGCCTCAAACTGAACCAGCGCCCAATAATGCAAGCTGGCGCCAAAGCCTTCACCCATTTCATCCCAGGAGTGACCCCATGGCCGGCACCAGCCTGTTAGCCCTGCTCGACGACATCGCCACCGTGTTGGACGACGTGGCGCTGATGACCAAGGTGGCGGCGAAAAAGACCGCCGGCGTTTTGGGCGACGATCTGGCGCTGAATGCCGAGCAGGTCTCCGGAGTACGAGCGGAGCGCGAACTGCCGGTGGTGTGGGCGGTCGCCAAAGGCTCGATGAAAAACAAGCTCATTCTGGTCCCGGCGGCGCTCTTGATCAGCGCGGTGGCGCCGTGGGCCATTACCCCACTCTTAATGGTGGGCGGTGCCTATCTGTGCTTTGAGGGATTTGAAAAGCTGGCGCATAAATTCCTGCACGGCAAGGCCGACCCTCGAACCGAGCACGTCGAACAAGTCAAGGCGATCAGCGACCCCGCAGTGGATTTGGTGGCTTTCGAACAGGAAAAAATCCAGGGCGCGATTCGCACCGACTTTATTCTCTCGGCGGAAATCGTCGTGATCGCCCTGGGTACCGTGCAAGACGCCGCCTTTGCCGCCCAGGTGGCCGTGGTCGCCGGCATTGCCGTCATCATGACGGTCGGCGTGTACGGCCTGGTGGCCGGCATCGTGAAGCTGGACGACGCGGGACTTCACCTCGTGAAGGATGACGCGGCCCACGCCTGGGCTGGCTTCAAGCGCGCCTTGGGCCAGGGCCTGTTGCGCGTCGCACCGTATCTGATGAAAACGCTGTCCGTCGTCGGCACGGCGGCCATGTTCATGGTCGGCGGCGGGATTCTGCTGCATGGCCTGCCCTATGCGTCCGAGGTGCTGCACCACGCGGAAGCCGTGGTCCACAATGTACCCGGTATCGGCGGCGTGTTGGCGGCCCTCACCCCGACGCTGCTCAGCATGCTGGCCGGGATCGTCGCGGGCGGCGTTGTGCTAGTCGGCGTCAACAAGGCGACTGCCGTGTTTGGGAAACGCAACAAACAGCCTGATTCAAGCTGAACAATTCCACCGACTGACCGCTAACCCCATGCCCACCGTTATCCTGACCGGTCATCCCGCCACGCCTTGCGCAATCATTCGGCGCTTCACGGTGCAAGTCAGCAGGACCGCCGGCGGATTACTCTCGCTGCAATACCGGATCGAGGGCGACCTGACCGGCGTACTCCTGCCCGACCCACGCCCGCCGCGTCGCGCCGACGAACTCTGGCGACACACCTGTTTTGAAGCGTTCTTGGCGGGTCCAGGCCGGGCGGGTTATTATGAATTCAATTTCGCGCCGTCGACCGAATGGGCCGTTTATCGCTTCGAGGCATATCGGGCCGGGATGACGGTCGTGGAACACATTGGACAGCCGACCATCACCCTGCGCGCCGGCGCCGATCGGCTCGAACTGGAAGCCGTGGCGCGGCTCGCCGAGCCGGCGGCGGATCTGGGAGGCGCGGACTTGCGGCTCGCCCTGTCTGCCGTCGTCGAAGAACAGGGCGGCCGGCGCTCGTATTGGGCGTTGCGGCACCCGCCGGGTCCGCCGGATTTCCATCACCCCGACAGTTTCGCGCTCCCGCTCGCACAAATCGCCCCGGCTTCAGGACTGAAATAACCGCAGGATGAACCCCCGATGCAACCGATATTGAAATCCGCCAAGCTCGCCAACGTCTGCTACGACATTCGCGGACCGGTGCTGGCGCGCGCCAAGCAGATGGAAGACGAAGGACAACGGATCACCAAGCTCAACATCGGCAATCCGGCGCCGTTCGGCTTTCTGGCGCCGGACGAACTGGTGCAGGACGTGATCCACAATCTGCCGGACGCCTCCGGCTACTGCGATTCGAAAGGGCTGTTCGCCGCCCGCAAGGCGGTGATGCACTACACCCAGCAGAAGTCCATCCGCGGGGTGCAGATCGAAGACATCTACATCGGCAATGGGGTGTCCGAGCTGATCGTGATGGCCTTGCAAGCCTTGCTCAACAATGGCGACGAGGTGCTGATTCCGGCCCCGGACTACCCGCTGTGGACGGCGGCAGTGAGCCTGTCGGGCGGGACGCCGCGCCATTACCGCTGCGACGAACAGTCCGGCTGGCTGCCGGATCTGGACGACATTCGAGGCAAGATCACGCCGACCACCCGGGCCATCGTGGTTATCAACCCGAACAACCCGACCGGCGCGCTGTATCCGGTGGAACTGCTGCGGGAGATCGTGGAGATCGCTCGCCAGCACCAGCTCATCGTGTACGCCGACGAGATTTACGACAAGGTGCTCTACGACGGCGCCCAGCACACCTCCATCGCCTCCTTGGCCGACGACGTGTTGTGCCTGACTTTCAATGGCCTGTCGAAGAATTACCGGGCCTGCGGTTACCGCGCCGGCTGGGTGGTGGTGTCGGGCGAAAAGAGCCACGCGCAGGATTACATCGAGGGCCTCACCATCCTCGCCTCGATGCGGTTGTGCGCCAACGTCCCGGCCCAGTACGCGATCCAGACCGCGCTCGGCGGCTACCAGAGCATCGGCGATCTGGTGCTGCCCACCGGCCGCCTGGGCAAACAGCGCGACCTGGCGTTCGAGTTGCTCACGGCGCTGCCCGGCGTCAGTTGCGTCAAGCCCCAGGCGGCGCTGTATCTGTTTCCGCGACTCGATCCCAAACTCTACCCCATCGCCGACGACCAGCAGTTCGTGCTCGACCTGTTGCTGGAGGAAAAAGTGCTGCTGGTGCAGGGCAGCGGTTTCAACTGGCCCCAGCCGGACCATCTGCGGATCGTGTTCCTGCCCCACGAGGACGATCTCATTGAGGCCATCGGGTGCTTGGGCCGCTTCCTGGAGCGCTACCGCAAGCGCCACGGGGGGTGATCGCAATGATTGGAGGCTCGCCCCGCGCGATGCCCGGATCAAGCGCCGGGCGATGGAATGGGATGCTCCGGGCAGGGCTGGGCGCGATCCTGGGCGTCCTGATCGCCGGCTGCTCGTTGCCGGAACCCATCCGGATCGGCTTCGTGGGCGGCACCTCCGGCCGGGTAGCCGATCTCGGCATCGCCGGGCGCAACGGCGCCCAGCTCGCGGTGGAACTGCGCAACCGGGCGGGTGGCGTGACCGGACGCCCGGTCGAATTGATCATGAGAGACGACGAGCAGAATCCGGAGGTGGCCGAACGGGTGACGCGGGAACTCATCGCCCGGGGAGTCGTCGCCATCGTCGGACCGATGACCAGCGCCATGGCGATGCGCATGGTCCCGATCGCCAACGCGAATCAAGTCCTGCTTGTCAGTCCCACGGTCACCACCAACGACCTGTCCGGTCAGGACGACTACTTTTTTCGCGTGGTTTCGCCCACCCGGAATAGCGTATCCAAGAGCGCGCACCATCCGTGGGGTCCGCGGCGCGTGGCGGTAAGCTACGACCTGCGCAACAAATCCTATTCGGAAAGCTGGCTCGATGATTTCCGCGATGTTTTTACCGGGAACGGCGGCGAGGTGGTCAAAGCCGTGGGGTTCGAATCGAACAGCGACACAAGTTTTCTGTCGATGGCCCGCGATCTTCTGGTGGACCCGGTCAACGGCGTGGTGATCATCGCCAACTCCGTCGATGCGGCGCTGCTGTGCCAGCAGATTCGCAAGCTCGATTCCCGGATGCCCATCATGGTGGCCGAATGGGGCGCGACCGAGCGGCTGGTGGAACTCGGCGGCAAGTCGGTGGAGGGTGTGACGGCGCCGCAACTGTTCGACCGCAACAACCCCACGCCCAGCTACCGGGCGTTTCGCCAAGCCTATCTGGACCGGTTTGGGCAGGAACCGGGTTTTGGCGGCACGGCCGGTTTCGATGCCGCCAACGTGGTGCTCGATGCGCTGGTCCAACGCCGGCCCGGGCAGAGCCTCAAGGCCACCGTGCAGGCGGCGCGGCGGTTCGAAGGGGTCCAGGGTCCGGTGCTCTTCGACGCCTTCGGCGACGCGAAGCGCGAGACGATCATGACCGTGGTGCGCGACGGCCAGTTCGTCAGGGCCGAATGAAGCCATGCGGGCGCAATCTCTCCGACGGTGGCTGGCGTCGCGAGTCGCGTGGGTAGCGGCGCTGCCTTTGGCGGCCGTCGCCGCGCTGATCGGGCTGTGGCTGGCGCCCCAGATCCGCACCGACCTCGAAACGCACCACCAGGCACTGGCGCGCGCCGTGGCCAGCCAGATCGAAACCTACCTGCTCGGCGCCCAGCGCCAGCTCGACGCGGTGGCCGGACTGCGGCGCGACCTGGGTTACCGGCCCGCGCCCTATTGGTTTGTTCCACTGGACGCGCATGTCGGCGCGGGCGGGGTTTTCGAGGCGATCTACCTGGTGGATGCGGCCGATTCGGTGCATTCCGTCGGCTTGCCCGAAGCCGAGCGCGGCCGGCGCCCGGATCTGCTCGAACTGGATTTATCGGGGCGGGGTTTTCTGCGGCAAGCACGCGCGCGCGGCGACACGGTTTGGTCGGAGGTTTTTCTGTCCGCCGTGACCGGCCGGCTGGCGGTGGCGCTGACGATTCCGGTGATGGATCAAGTGATCGTCGGCGAGATCGCCATCGAGCCGCTTACCGTCTTCTTGAACCGTCTGCCCGACGAGTCGGATCTGCTGGCGATAATTCTCGACCGTCGCGACCAGGTCATCGCCCATTCCCGGCGCGCGCTGGGTGGCCAGCAACTCAACCTGAGCAACCTGCCGATCATCCGCGCCACCCTGCGCGACCAGTTCGCGACCCAGAGCTTTCTGTTTGAGGGCGAGGAACTCGTTGGGACGATGGTGGGAGTTCCGCGGATCGGCTGGACCGTGCTGGTCGCTCGACCGCGGCGCGAGGTGTTCCGGCCGGTTTCGGCCATGCTGTGGGTGATGGCCGCCGGCGTGGGCGTCGCTCTGCTGTTGGCGACTCTGGCTGGTTGGGGGCTGGCCCGCGAGTTCGCGCGGCGCTTCGACCGCTACACCGGGCAAGCCCATGCGGTCGCCAAGGGTGACTACGACCGCCCGTGGCCGACGTCCCACATTGCCGAATTCGCCGATCTGGCGAACGATTTCCAACGCATGGTGCTGGCCATCCACCAGCGCGAACAGGCGCTGCAAGCGAGCGAAACACGGTACCGGCTGTTATTCGAACGCGCTCACGACGCGATCTTCGTGGTGGAAAAACAGACCGGACGCTATCTGGACGCCAATCGCGCCGCCGAGCGGCTGACCGGCAGAACCGTGGCCGAACTCAAAACGCTCCGCACGGCCGACGTGACCCCGACCAGCGCGTCCAAGCGCCTGCTCCAAACTTCGGCCACCACCGATACCCTCCACCTCGGGGAAGTCAGTTATCTTCGACCGGATGGCGTCACCCGCATCGCGCTGTCCAGCGTGATTCCCGTCAGCGAAACCCTCTTTTTTGCGATGGCGCACGACGTCACCGAGAGGAAGACCGCCGAACGGCGCGTCGAGCGCCTGGCCTACTACGACGCCCTGACCGACTTGCCCAACCGGGCATTGCTGGCGCAGCGGGCGGAACTGGCGTTGGCCCTGGCGGCGCGGCGCGGCGCCGACCTGGCGCTGCTGTTTCTCGATCTGGACCGGTTCAAGGAGGTCAACGACTCCCTTGGCCACGCCGTCGGCGACGCCCTGCTGGTGCAGGTGGCGACGCGACTCCAGCAACTGACGCGGGACGCGGACACCGTCTGTCGGCTGGGTGGCGATGAATTCGTGTTGCTGCTACCGGACGCCGGACGCGATGGCGCCCTGCAGGTGGCCGATAAACTGCTGGCCACCTTCCGCGAGCCGTTCGCCGTGGCCGGCCACCACCTGCAGGTTACCACCTCGGTCGGCATCGCCCTCTATCCCCACGACGGCGCCACTTTCGGCGACCTGCTCAAAAACGCCGACGCCGCGCTGTACCGGGCCAAGCAGAATGGCCGCAACACCCGGGCGTTCTACTGACCAGGCGATGAACCTCGCCAGCATCGAGCGGCTGGCGCTGGAGTTGGAGTTGGAGTTGCGCCACGCGCTCAAGACCGGTCAAGCGCGGGCCAGCAGCCCGGCGCGGACGATCATGCGGTCCCCTCCAGTTCGGCCAATACCCGCTCCGCGATGGCCAGACACGCGGTCAGCCCCGGCGATTCGATCCCGAACAGGTTGACCAGTCCCGCCACCCCGTGCGTGGCTGGCCCCTGGATGATGAAATCGCCGGCGGCCTCGGTCGGGCCGGTGACCTTGGGCCGAATCCCGGTATAACCCGGTTGCAGCGCGCCGTCCGGCAGATCCGGGTAGTAGCGGCGGATGGCCCGGTAAAACTGGTCCTCCAGGCCGGGTTCGAACGCATGGTCCGGCGCGGCCGGCCAGCCGCTGACGTCGGGTCCGAACTTGCACTGACCGCCCAGGTCGAGCGTCACATGAATGCCCAGACCGGCATGGTCCGGCATCGGGTAGACCAGATGCTGGAACGGGGCGTGACCGCTCAGCGTGAAGTAGTGGCCCTTGGCGTAAAACGTCGGCGGGACGCGCTCGACCGGAAAGCCGGCGATGCGCCGGGCCAGTTGCTGCGCGCGGAGACCCGCCGAATTGACCAGCCCACGGCAACGCAACTCGAACGGTTCGTCGCCGCCGGTGCGCAGCACGAACCCATCCGGCTCGATGCGTGCGCCAGTGACCGGCGTGTGGGTGACCAGCGTCGCGCCGGCCCGTTCGGCGTCGCCCAGCAGCGCCAGCATCAACCCATGGCTGTCGAGGATGCCGGTCGATGCGGAATACAGGCCGGCGACCGCGCGCACGGCGGGTTCAAGCCGGCGGATCTCGGCGGCGGCCAGCGGCTGGAGCGGCACGCCGTTGGCGGCCGAACGCTGCTCATGGCTGGCGAGCGCGGGCAGCTCCGATTCGGCGGTGGCGACCAGCAGCTTGCCGATCCGCCGATGGCCGACGCCGCGCTCGGCGCAGTAGCGATACAGCAGATCCTTGCCCCGCACGCACCAGCGGGCCTTGAGCGAGCCAGTCGGGTAGTAGATCCCGGCGTGGACGACTTCGGAGTTGCGCGCCGAGGTTTGCGTGCCGAAGCTCGCCTCCGCCTCCAGGATCAGCACCTCGCGGCCGGCCAGCGCCAATTGCCGGGCGACCGCCAAGCCGACCACGCCGGCGCCGATCACGACGGCATCGACGGTTTCCATGAAACCTCTGACTGCCTGATTCGCCTATTCGCCCCGGAACCGGGGCTTGCGTTTCTCCCGGAACGCATTCAAGCCTTCCTGATAATCGTGGCTGTCGTACACGACGCGGCGCAGGCCCTGGATTCGCTCAAACAGTTCCGGACTCAGGGTACGCGCGCTGGCCAGCAGCCGCAGTTCTTCCTTCATCACCGAGATGCTCAGGGGCGAGTTGGCGACGATCTGGCTGGCCAGGCCGTACACGAAGGATTCGATTTCGTCGGCGGGCTTGATGTAGTTGATGACACCGAGGTTTAGCGCTTGCGCCGTTGGGATCGGCTGCGCCGTGAACAACATCTCCTTGGCCACTGGCAGCGGCACCATGTTCATCAGCGTCAGGATGCCGCCCAAGTTGTAAGGAACGCCGAGCTTGGCCGGGGTGATGGCGAAGGTGGCTTCGGGCGTGGCGACCAGGATGTCGCAGGCCATGGCTACCTCGCAGCCGCCCCCCCAGACCCCGCCCTCGATCAGGGCGATGACGGGCGCGGGAAATTCCTGGATGGCGCGGACCAGGACGCGCAAGGAATCGCTCCAGCCGAGCGGATCGCGGCCACGGTCGGGCAGCTCGCTGACATCGTGGCCGGCGGACCAGACCTTGACGCCGGCGGGCGCGCGCAACACGGCGGCGCGGATGTTCTTCTCCCGAAAACACTCCAGCGCGATGGTGATTTCGCCGATCAACGCCTCGCTGAGCGCGTTGCGCTTTTGGATGTGGTTCATCACGATCGTTCCGATCGCGTCTTTGGTTTCGGTCAGGATGAGCGGCACGAGGTTCTCCTGGATCGTTGGGTTCCGCCACAGTGTAGCCCCGTTTTTCCTGGCTTCCCGCCGCGATTTCAATACCGCGTGTTTATTTGCCATGTTTGCGACCGATAACTATCAGTTGGCAGTTGAACCTGATCGTCCCTGATGACGATTAGGCGCCACGGGAGGTCGCAACCACCGCTTGTAATCCTGCCAAATTGTGATATATACGATTATACGAACATACGGATTAACAAGCCCCATGTCCCACGCTCACCGGTTTTTCCAAGCTCTGGCCGACCAGACCCGGCTGCGCTGCCTGATGTTGATGGTGGCGGAAGAGGAAGTCTGCGTCTGCGAGATGACGCACGCCCTGAGCGAGATCCAGCCGAAGGTCTCGCGCCATCTGGCGGCGCTCCGGGCGGCCGGTTTCATCCTCGACCGCCGGGAAGCCCAGTGGATTTACTACCGCCTGCATCCCGACCTGCCGGCGTGGATGAAGGAGGTGTTGAAAACGTCCTACCGTGCGCTGGTCGAGCAAACTCCGTTCTGCGCCGACCGGGCCGCATTGGCTGATATGCCCAGTCGTCCCCAGCGCCGTTGCGCGGCCTGAACGAGGAACCCTCTCATGACGATTATTTCCACCTCTCCCGCGTCGACGAGTACGTTCGCCGACGCGCTGGATCGGCTGCGCGCCGTGGCGCGGGAGCAGCCGACCGAATTCAAATGGCTGAACGGCATCGTCGCCGTATTTCTGCTGGTCTTCTTCATGCCGGTGGGCGCGGCCCGCTTCGACAACGCCGTGCTGGAAGGGCTGGCGCTGCTGAACTGGTACGCCCGCGAACATGTGATGCTCTGCCTCGTCCCGGCCTTCTTCATCGCCGGGGCCATCGCGGTGTTCGTCAGCCAGGACGCCGTGATGAAGTACCTCGGTCCCGCCGCCCACAAGGTCGCCGCTTATGGGGTGGCCTCGGTCTCCGGCTCGATTCTGGCGGTCTGTTCCTGCACCGTGCTGCCGCTGTTCGGCGGTATCTATCGGCGTGGCGCGGGACTGGGGCCGGCCATTGCGTTTCTCTACTCCGGTCCGGCGATCAACGTGCTGGCCATCGTGCTGACCGCCAAGATTCTGGGCGTCGAACTCGGTGTGGCTCGGGCGGTGGGGGCAGTGAGTTTCGCGCTGGTGATCGGACTGATCATGCACTGGATCTACCGCCGCGAGGAGCAAACGCGGGCTGCGAATCAGAAGGGCTTTGCGCTGGGCGCCGACCAAGGCCGGCCATTGGGCGATACCGCGGCCTTTTTTGCCCTGCAAGTCGCGGTGCTGGTGTTCGCCAACTGGGCGCCGGCCAGCGCCGAAGACAGCGCGGTGTGGCACGCCATTTTCGCCTGGAAATGGCCGCTGACTTCGTTAGCAGGCGTCGGTCTGGCCGGGCTGCTGGTGTGGTGCTGGCGGTGGGCTTGGCAACCGCTGGCGGTCACTGCGGGCGTGGTCGCGGGGGTGTCCTGGCTGGTTCCGCAGCATCCCGAACTGGCGTTCAGCGCCGGTCTGATCGGCTTGACGCTGACCGCCGTACTGCAACCGGGCGATGGCGAGGAGTGGCTGAGTCAGACTTGGGGGTTCGCCAAGCTGATCATGCCGTTGCTACTGGGTGGGGTGTTGCTGGCCGGCTTTCTGCTCGGTCGGCCTGGTCACGAGGGCATTATCCCGTCCGAATGGGTGAGCGTGGCTGTCGGCGGGAATTCGCTGTCGGCCAATTTTCTATCGGCGCTGGCTGGGGCGTTCATGTATTTCGCGACACTGACCGAAGTGCCGATTGTGCAGGGGCTGATCGGGTCGGGCATGGGCAAAGGCCCGGCGCTGGCCTTGCTGTTGGCGGGACCGGCGCTGTCCTTGCCGAGTATGCTGGTGATTCGCAGCATTCTCGGTACGCAAAAGACCGTGGTTTATTGTTCGCTGGTGGTGGTCATGGCGACCGCTTCCGGCTGGGTGTTCGGTGCGTTCTACCCCTGATGAGGAGCGAAGATCATGATGAAATTTCAAGTTCTCGGGAGCGGTTGCGCGAAGTGCAAGGCGCTCGGCCAACACGCGGAAGCCGCCGCGCAAGCGCTGGGGCTGGAGTATGAACTGGAGAAAATCACCGATATGAACGCCATCATCGACGCCGGCGTCACGCGCACGCCGGCGCTGGCGGTGAACGGCGAGATCAAGAGCACCGGCAAGGTGTTGTCGGTGGAGGAGATCAAGACGCTGTTGAGCGCCTGAGCGAGCGCTCCAGCCGCCATGAACCCGTCCCGCGACCACGCCCATCACCACCACGGCGAAACCACGGGCCGCGTCCTGTGGCTAGCGACCGGATTGACTCTGATCTATGCCGGGGTGGAAGCCGGCGTGGGCTGGTGGGCGGGATCGCTGGCGCTGGTCGCCGACGCCGGGCACATGGTCAACGACGCCGCCGCCCTGGCGCTGGCGGCGGCAGCAGCCTGGCTGGCCCGCCGCCCGGCCTCGGCGCGGCACAGCTACGGTTTCGGTCGCGCCGAATTCCTGGCGGCGTTGATCAACAGTCTGGGTTTGCTGGTCCTGGTGGCCTGGATCACGGTGTCCGCCGTCCAGCGCTTGCGCGACCCGCAACCGGTCATCGGCGAGGCGGTGTCATTGGCGGCTGCCGCCGGACTGGCGATTAACCTACTGGTGGCCTGGCTGCTCAGTCGCGGAGAGCGGAATCTCAACACCCGCGCGGCGCTGCTGCACGTCCTCGGCGATCTGCTCGGCTCGGTGGCGGCCCTGCTATCCGGCATCGTCATCGCTTTCACCGGTTGGATGCCCATCGACCCACTGCTGTCGCTGGGTATCGGCGCGCTGATCGTCGCATCCAGCCTGCGCCTGCTGCGCGAGGCGCTGCACGGCTTGATGGAAGGCACGCCGTTCACGCTCGCGCCGGAAGAGGTCGGGCGGGCGCTGGCAACCGTACCGGGCGTGGCGTCGGTGCATGACCTGCACATCTGGAGCGTCGCGCCGGAGCGCCTCATGCTCTCCGCCCATCTGGTAGTACGGGATCTGCGGGAGTGGGAGGGAGTGCTCGACGCTTGTCATGCCCTGCTCACGGAACGCTTCGCCATCCAGCACGCTACCCTGCAACCTGAACCAGAAACCCGGACGGTACGCTGGCTGGCGGCGCCAACTTACCCCCGCCATGGGGGATGCCGGTAAAGATTACGGCTCATATTGGGTTTTGAGGACATGCTACCGGATGCAACAGAGTGTCCAAGATCGATCCCAACTTCGATCGTGGCCTCAATAAACGGTCGGATGGTTTGCTGTTGCGCGTTCTCCAGCATGACGATCCGGACCTCGCCGCCACGCTCGATCATGCCGAAGATCGGCGGCTTTCCTTCGCGAGCGTGCCCCGGCCAAGGTGCGCCCTGGAGCCGCCGACGGCGTGGAGCGCGTCCCTGGATCCGATCGGGCCCGCCCTTGTGCCCGGCCACGACAGACACCTCGTCGCCTTCCACCACACCGCCCATCCGCACGGTGGAACGGCGCTTCACGATACCTCCACGCAACGCCTCCGCCATCGCTTGGCCATCGCTTTCGTTCAGGTTCAGCTCCTCGGCAATTTGCCGGTTCGACTGATTCAGCCCCATCAGGTACAGGTAGGCGAACCAGACCGAACTTCTTGCGAATAGCGCAACAGCCAACTGTCCAATCACCTTATTGCCGTGTATGCCTCGTAGATATCGTGGAACGATTGGTGGTTTTGCTTAAACGCCGCAAGAATAACCGGGTCAAAATGCTCCGGCTGGGTGCGGCCATCGCCGCGCGTAATGATGTCCACGGTCTTCAGATGGTCGAATGCAGGCTTGTAGGGCCGCTTGCTTCGAAGAGCGTCGTAAATGTCGCAGATATTCATAATGCGCGCTGCCAGTGGAATAGCCTCACACCGTTTTCCATTCGGATAACCCCCGCCGTCCCAACGCTCGTGGTGATTGAGCGCGATCTCGGCGCCCATCTTGAGATAGGGGGATTTACTGTTGCCGAGGATCTTCGCACCCATCGCGGCGTGCCCCTTCATGACCTCCCACTCCTCTGGCGTGAAGCCGCCCGGTTTGAGCAGGATATGGTCGGGGATGCCTATCTTGCCTATGTCGTGCATCGGGCTCGCGAAAAATATCTTGTCGATGAACTCTTCATCCAGGCCGAGCATTTTGGCAAGCTCGCGGCTGTAATAGCTGATGCGCTGCACATGAGCGCCGGTGTCTTCATCTTTGTGCTCCGCCGCGCGCGTCATCGTGAAAATAGTTTCCAGATAGCCTTCTTGAAGATCGGCGGTCCGTTCCCGTACTCGTTGTTCCAGTACGTCGTTGTAATTGTGCAATGCCTTGTGCAACAGGCGCACTTCCAGCATGTTATGAACGCGCGCCAGTACGTCGCCCAACTCAAACGGCTTGCTGATGAAATCCTTCGCACCGGCCTTAAACGCGCGCAGCTTGTGATCCGGTTGAGCGGTGATGACCAGCACCGGAAGGTAGCCGTCCGGTTCAATTTCCTTGAGCCCCTCCATCACCTGGAATCCATCCATACCGGGCATCTGAAGATCGAGCAGGATCAAGTCGTAGCGGTTCTTGAGATGAAGCGCGTAGACCTCGCTTGGAACTATCGTGGATGCGATGGAAACATAGCCGGCACCGCGCAGCATCCGCTCGAGCAGACGGATATTGATTTCCTGATCGTCGACGATCAGGATGTTGCCGTGAAGAATGTCGGATGAGCTTATCATGAGAATCGCAGCGCCCTAAATACTCATTAACTGCAGGTAAGGTCGATTCAGGGCATGACCGGCTGGCGAATCAACTCCGCGAGGGACGGGATCACGTTCAGGCCGGCCACCCGATCTTTGAGGTACTCCCAGAAGGAGATGCCCTGTTTGCGGCAGGTCTTCTTGAGGCTGGCGAAGGTGTCGCGGCATCGTCGCCCGTCCTCGCTGCGGGTGCCGGCGCTGATTTTGCGCTTCTTGACCATGTCCCGCAGGTCGGTCTCGCTGCGGTTGTTGTGGATCGGTAGTTCGGGCCGTTCCAGCACCCGCAGCAGTTCGGCCTGGTTGCGCTGGAGACCCTGGAGGACCTGATTGAGTGGTTCGCAGGTGGTCTCGGTGGCGCACAGCGCTTCGAAGCCGGCGGTGATCCGCGCTTTGGCCGCCGGATCGGGGGCTTGCCGGTAGGCCTTGAGGTCCCGGTGCAGGAACCACACCTGTTGCCGGACCCAAGCGATGGCCCGCCGGTCCGATTGCCGATGTAGGTGCAGTAGCCGTTGCGGCCCTGATGGCGGGCGCCGGTGTCGTCGGCCTGAACATACGAGGACGTGGCCAACCCCGCCGCCTTGAGCGCGGCCTTTTCCTGATGAAAGGCGTCGTGTCCTTCCGTGAGCAGGTGGTTGAGTTGACCGGCCGAAATCTCGATCTCCCAGTCGTGCAACTGGGCCAGCAACAGCGGCTGGGTCACATGGGCATGGTAGTATTGATGCAGCAGGTAACTGACCCACCGCAGCCCGTAATGGCCGCCCCGGACCGCCGTCGCCGGCACCGGCGCGGTTACGTACTCCCCGGTGGGGAACCGCCACTGCTCCAGCAGGTAACAGGTATTGTGGGGGCGAATCTCCAGATCCTGCACCACAAACCGCCGATAGCCTTTGAACTCCGCGCCGTCCGGTACGTCGGCCAGGGGGACCCGTTCGGTGGCGTCTATCTTCAGTGCCGCCGTCTTGGCCCGCTGCGGACCCCGGCGCCGCGGCGCATCGCCGTCCGCTTCCGTCGCCGCCGTTCCGGCTGGTTCCAATGTGTTCGGCTTCAACTGGGGACGCGGCGGACCGCCCTGCAACCGCCGAAGCTCGTCCTCCAACCGTTGAATCTGTTCCTGCTGTTGGCCGATGATCCGCAACAGAATCCGCACCACGGGGGTCTGGTCGCACGCGGCGATCTCGGGCAGTTTCGGGTTGAAGGGCGGGATAAGCATGGTATCTAGTCTAGCCGATTTGACCACGGTAGGCAGCGTCTGCCTGCAGTTAATGAGCATTTAGCTTTATCAGGCGCGCATCATTCGTTGGCTCGCTAAATTACTTAACGGCGGCGAGCCGTTGGTGGAGTGCGGTATTCAGACCGCTGAAGGCGTCAAGGTGGCCGATGTCGCCTGGGGTAGCACGGCGTTTTTCAAGCGGAACCAGCCCGCCAATCCTTATCTGGAAGCGCCAGAGATCGTGGTGGAGATTCTTTCGCCTTCCAATACGGCGGAGGAAATGCGAGAAAAACAGGCGCTTTATTTTGAGCGTGGCGCTTGGGAGTTTTGGCTGTGCGATCAAACTGGGGGAACTGTATTTTTTTGATCCGAATGGGGCAATAGCCAACAGCCGCCTCGCGCCACTGTTCCCGGCATCCATCGAAGCCGACTATTCATGACCACCCTCTTCGTCTCCCGCCATCCCGGCGCCCGCGACTGGGCGGCGGAGGAAGGCGTCGCCGTGGATGCGGTGATCGCCCATCTCGATCCCGACACCGTCCAGCCGGGCGACATGGTCATCGGCACGCTGCCGATTCACTTGGCGGCGCGGGTGTGCGAACGGGGCGGGCGGTATTTGCACCTGAGCCTGGAACCGCCACCGGAGTGGCGCGGGCGGGAGTTGTCCGCCGCCGATCTGCGCCGCTTCGGGGCGCGGCTGGAGGAGTATCGGGTGACGGCCGTTCGGCTGGACTGAAGCACCCTCACTCTCGGCCCCTTTCCCGCAAGCGGGTGAGGGAAATATTGGCAAGCTTGCCGTTCCCGCATGATCCCAATAAATCACGACGCTAGAGCGTCTGGACGTGCTCCCACGCTGGAGCGTGGGAGCCAGGCGTAAGCGCTACCTGTCAAAACTTTTGGAGCAGCCCACTGGCCCGTAGGCTATTTAGTGTCCCTGGTGGGCCGGTGGCTTGGCTCCGCGTGTTCTTCCGGCGGTTTGAGGGCGCGGAAGCAGCGATACAGCAGCAGGTCGTAGACGATTTTCAGGCCGCCGGCCAGGAACAACGGCGCGTTCATCAACAGCGGATGGGCCAGCAACAGCCCGCTCAACAGCGGCGACAGCGCGGCGCCCAGCGAGCGAGCGATGTTGGTGATGCCGGAAGCGGCGGAGCGTTCGTCGGGCGCAACCACCGCCAGGGTATAGGACTGGCGGGTCGGTACATCCATCTGCGAGATGCTGAATCGCAGCAGCATGACGGTGATCGCCAGCGACAGGGTCGGCATTAGCGGTACCAGGCACAGCAGGATGTTGGACGGGATATGGGTGAACACCATGGTGTTGATCAGTCCGAATCGCGCCGCGAGCCGGGCCGCCAGCAGGGCCGATATTCCCGCCAGCACGTTCGCGCCGAAGAAAATGCTGCCGAGCAGGCCGGCGTCGGCTCCGAAGCGTAGATGGAACCAGTAGGCCAGCAGGCTTTGCACCACGAAACCGCCGGCGAAGGCATCCAGCGCGAACAGGGCGCTCAAGGCCATGACGACGGCTTTCGATTTTGGATGGTGCAGCCCGAACCGCCGGCGCGTGGTCGCGGTCGGCGCGGTCGGCGCGACTTCCACTTGCGGTGACAGGCCGAGAAACAACAGCGCCAGCCCCCCGCCGCCAAGTGCGTAACCGGCTAGCACCACGCGATAGGCATCCAGCGCCGGCATCCCGCCTGCTTGCAGCGCCTGCGCCAGCCAGCCGCCACCCAGCGCGCCCAGCGCGGTGGTGAAGGAACCGGCCAGGTTGTACCAGGCGAGGACGTGGGTGCGGCGCCGGTCCGGCAGCAGTTGCGCCAGGGCGGCCTGTTCGATGGAGAGAAAGGGGCCGATTTCGTTGCCGCTGGGGCTGATCACGCCGACGATGGCGGCCAGGATCAGCAACGCCGGCTGGCCGGTCAGTAGAAACGCAACTCCCGCCGCTGCCATCAACAGTGCGCCCAAGAGCAACATATGTCGCCGCCCCAGCCGATCCGCGGTGGTCGTCATCGCCAGCGAAATGCCGGCATCGCCGATCAGGGTGGCGGTGAGCAGCGTCCCGATCAGTGCCTCGCTCAGGCCCCGTTCCACCAGATACAACACCAGCACAACCGACAGCGCTCCATAAGCGAACAGCCGGGTCATGCGCGCGGCGAACAGCAGGATCGTGTCCCATTGGGAGCGGCTCATTTGCGACCTCTCGAAGCAGCGGCGGGCCAACGATGAATGATAAGCTCCTTGATCCGGGCCTTGACCCGAATGGGTGCGATATCAAAGGGGAATCCACTACCGTCCCGGCGGCGGGTTCGAACGCGCGCTGGCCTCAAGCACCGGAAAATTTACGGGAGGAGTAAACTGCTTCTCGGAGCCAGCGTCACGAACCTGCCGCAAGCTTTCAAGTCTATCCTTTGGAGGGATCACCGCATGAACCAGAGCGCCTTTCAGGACTACTATCCCGACGAACTCAGCCATTGCTATGGCTGCGGCCGGCTCAACGAGCAGGGACTGCAACTCAAAAGCCGGTGGGATGGCGAGGAATCGGTCGCCGTGTTTCATCCCCGCGCCTACCACATCGCCATTCCCGGCTACGTGTATGGCGGTCTGCTCGCCTCGCTGATCGACTGCCATGGCACCGGCACGGCCGCCGCGGCCGCCTATCGCGAAGCCGGCCGACCGATGGGGACCGAGCCACCCTTTCGTTTCGTGACCGCGTCGCTGCAAGTGGACTACCTGCGTCCCACCCCAATGGGCGTACCGCTCGAAATCCGCGGACGGGTCCAGGAAGTCAAGGGGCGCAAGGTGGTGGTGAGCGCCACGGTGACGGCGGACGGCGTCGTGTGCGCACGCAGGCAGGTGGTGGCGGTTCAGATGCCGGAACACATGATGCCCAAGGTTGAAAGTTGAAGAATAAATTGAAGAAAGCGGGAACGGCCCACCCGGCCGCGACCCAGCGACGGCTCCAGACGCGACCCGGGAGAATCCACCATGCCACTCCTCAACTCCGCCACGCACTACGGCGCGATGACCCGCTTCCTGCACTGGACGGTCTTCCTGCTGTTCGTGTATCAATACCTCGGCGCCAACCTCATGACCCGGATCGGGTCGGGCAAAACCCTGTTCTGGCTGACCCAGGGTAGTTATTACAACTGGCATAAATCCATCGGGCTGGTGTTGCTGGCGCTGGCGTTGCTGCGCCTGGCTTGGCGCAAGCTGACTCCGCTACCCGACTGGGCACCGACGCTCACGCCCACCGAACGCACGATTTCCCATTGGAACGAGACCTTACTGTACGGCTGCATGATCCTGATGCCGGTGAGCGGCTATCTGTTCGTCATGGCGGGCGATTACGGGATCAAGCTGTTCGGCTGGCACGATTTGCCCAATCCTGTCGGCAAGCAGGAAGGACTCGCCGCCCTCGCCCGCGTTGTCCACATTGTGATCTCCTACGCCATCGTCGTCATCGTAGCCTGGCATGTAGGCCTGGGTCTCAAGCACCAGATTTTTGATCGGGATCGGTTCCTCGACCGGATGCTGCCCTTCATTCGGCGCTGAAGTCAGGAGCGAATGAAACGGAAAGGAGTGATCTGGACGATCGTTGCGCTGATCCTGTTGACGGTCGGCGGCTGGATGGCCTGGCGCTGGTTCGGCCCGGTGGTGGTCGAGACGGCGCGGCCAACCCGTGGTCTGGCGGTGCGGGCGGTCTACGCCACCGGTAGGGTGGAACCGACCGTGATGTTGCCGATCGCCCCGCGCAACGCCGGCCGGCTGATGGAACTCAACGCCGCCGAAGGCGACCAGGTCCGCGCCGGTCAGGTGCTGGCTCGGCTGGAGGACGCCGACCTGAAACAGTCGGTGGACGAACTCGAAGCGCGGGCGCTGTTTGCCAAAAGCCAACTCGACCGCGCTCAGACCCTGCTCGACCGGGGATTGGGCACGGTGCTGGAACGGGACCGGGCACGCTCCGAATGGCGGGCGGCGGAAGCAGTCGTGGCGCGCGCCCGGGCGCTGCGCGGTTTCATGGCCCTGACCGCGCCGGCCGACGGGCAAATTCTGCAACGCGACGGTGAGGTTGGCCAACTGATCCCGGCCAATCAGCCGATCTTTTACTTCTCCCGCCGTGCGCCTTTGCGCATCGAAGCCGAGGTGGACGAGGAAGATATCCTGCTGGTGCAACCCGGCCAGCGCGCCCTGATTCGCGCTCCCGCGCTGCCGGAGCGGGTATTCGATGGCCGGGTCGCCGAGATCACTCCGAAGGGCAATCCAACCACCCGTGGCTATCGGGTGCGGATTGATTTCACGGGCGAGACGCCGCTGCGCATCGGCATGACGGCCGAGGTCAACGTCGTGGTGACCGAGCGCCCGGACGCGCTGCTGACGCCGGCGACCGCCGTGCGCGACGGCCACGTCTGGATCGTGCGCGAGGGTCGCCTGCGGCGCCAGCCGGTGCAAACGGGCTTCAGCGGCGAAGCCAAGACGGAAATTGTCTCTGGTCTGAGCGAAACCGATGCCATTGTGATCCGTCCTACGGCCGAGCTGAAGGACGGGCGGCTAGCACGCGCGGTGCCTGGCCCGCGTCACGTATCCACCCTTCTCCCTTGAGCCGCTCATTCATCGCTCAGATCAACCGTGTCTATCCAGTTTACCATCGCCCTCACTCACCTGGTCAGCCGCAAGCGGCCCACGCTGGTCTCGCTGGTCGGCATCGCCCTTGGCGTGGCGTTCTTCCTGGCGGTGTCGTCGCTGATGCGCGGCTCCGAGCGGGATTTCATCAAGCGGTTGGTGGACAACAGCCCACACCTCACCGTCTCCGACGAGTACCGCAATCCCCAACCGCAGCCGGCGGCCTTGCGCTGGCCCGACGGCGCGGTCGAACTGCGGCGGGTCAAGCCGCTGAGCGAGGTGCGCGGGATTCGTGGCCATGCCCAGAAGCTGGCGTTCATCGAGTCCCTGCCCGGACTGCGCGCCGCGCCGGTGCTGGCGGGGTCGGTGGTGCTGACTTTCGCCGGGCGCAGCGAGGGCGTCACCCTTAGCGGCATCGTCCCGGCGAAAATGAAGGGCGTTTCGACCATCGACGACAAAATGACGCAAGGCTCGCTGGACACGCTCGCCGCTAATCCCAACGGCATCGTGATTGGCGAGGGCTTGGCTAAAAAGTTCAGCCTGAGCATGGGCGGCGTGGTGAACGCCGTTTCACCGGAGGGCGAGGTGCGCGCCCTGAAAGTGGTCGGCGTCTTCCGCACCGGCAACGCCAGCTACGACGACACCCAGACCTTTGCCCTGTTGAAACGGGTGCAGGGGCTGCTGGGCCGGCCTGACCGGGTCAACCGCTTCGTGCTCCAGTTCGACGATCCCTATACCGCCCGCGAGGTCGCCAGCCTGATCGAGGCGCGGATCGGCTACAAGGCGGTGTCCTGGCTGGAAGCGTCGGAAGACCTGATGAGTGTGCTGCTGGTGCGCAACCTGATCATGTACAGCGTGGTGTCGGCGATTCTGGTGGTGGCCGCCTTCGGCATTTACAACACCATCTCGACCATCGTGATGGAAAAAGTCCACGACATCGCCATTCTTAAATCCATGGGTTTTCACGCTCGTGATATCCGCCAGATTTTCCTGACTGAAGGAATTCTGCTTGGACTGATGGGCAGTCTGCTGGGCTTGGGGCTGGGCTTGGGGTTGATGGCGTTGCTGGAGCAGGTCGAGATTAAGCCGCCCGGCGCCACCGACATCGTCCATTTGCCGATCTACTGGGGTTACGATCAGTATCTGCTGGGGCTGGGGTTCGCGCTGGTCTCGGCGGTGGGCGCGGCCTATCTGCCGGCGCGCAAGGCGGGGCGGGTCCATCCGGTGGCCATCCTGCGGGGGATGGGTTGAGCACGATCCTGGCGGCTGAACGGCTTGGGCGCGTCCTGCCCGGTGAGGTGCCGGTGACGCTGGTGCAGGACGTTACCCTGGAGATCGGTCGTGGTGAATTCGTGGCCATCATGGGGCCATCAGGCTCCGGCAAATCCTCGTTGCTTTATCTGCTCGGCCTGCTCGACAAGCCAACCTCGGGCCGGATTCTGCTGGAGGGCCGGGACACCTCGGGCTTCGACGAGGACGAACTGGCGGCGACCCGCTTGGCCAAGCTTGGCTTCGTGTTCCAGTTTCATTTCCTGTTGGCCGAATTTACGGTGCTCGACAACGTGCTGTTGCCGATGCGCCGGCTCGGCGCGCGGTCGGAGGAGGATGCCCGCCGCCGGGCGGCGGATCTACTCGAGCAGTTTGGCTTGGGTGATCAGGGTCACAAGCGTCCGCATCAACTGTCCGGTGGCCAGCGTCAGCGCGTCGCTATTGCCCGGGCGCTGGCCAACGAACCGCCGGTGGTGCTGGCTGACGAGCCGACTGGCAATCTGGACAGCCGCGCCGCGGCCAATGTCCGGCAAATCCTGCACGATCTGACCCGCGATCTGGGGAAAGCCGTCGTCGCCGTCACGCATGATCGTGGTTTCGCTGGCGCCGCTGACCGGCGTATTGGCATTGTGGATGGCTTAATCGCCCCTGACTGGCAGGGTTAAATGGGTTTTCCGGTTACCCATGCTTTGGTTGGCTACATGAGGTTTTTATATCATCATCAAATACTATAAATTAACAACCACCGATGAAAATCAACCAGTTATAAGGATTACCACGCAACAATCAAAATCAAATTCAATCTAATAAAATACATAATACGTAATAATAATTATAAAAAATAAGCCAATTTTTGACATTAATCATATAATGTCAAAAATTTATAGTCATACTTAATCGTTACAATCTCCTCAAAACAACTTGATATGTTATCTAAACCTTCTTCCACCCAAGCATTAAAGCTCTCATTGGTACTTCCGAATCCATTGGAGGTAACCACATTGCCGCCTAATCTGGATGGTAGTACAGGTAAGAACCGTGCCTTGGAGCTGCATGTGCGGATCGCTGCTCGTACCGACCCCGAAGCTATCCGTGCCTGGCTAGCCTGCCACATCAATATACCAACTACTTTTCAGAACTATCGCAAGGAAGCCGAGCGACTATTACTCTGGGCTATAGTGGAACTTCATAAGCCACTCTCTTCTTTAACTCACGAAGATTTATTGTGCTACCAACGCTTTTTAGCCGATCCGTACCCAACCGAACGCTGGATTATGTCAACTGGCCATCGGGCTGGCCGTCAAGATCCACGTTGGCGGCCTTTCTCCGGTCCGCTTTCGCCTACCAGCCAGCGACAAGCCATGATCGTGCTTAATACCTTATTTTCTTGGCTAGTCGCGGCTGGCTACTTGGCTGGCAATCCTTTGGCGCTTCTACGGCAGCGAACCCGTCAAACTCAACCTCGTATTACTCGCTATCTCACTGTCAATTTATGGCTCACGGTTAAAAAGACCATTGAGTTGCTACCACGCGAAACATTACGAGATCAGGCGCATTATCACCGTGTTCGCTGGCTGTTTTCTCTGCTGTATTTATGTGGCTTGCGCATCTCTGAAGTAACAGGCAATACCATGGGTAGCTTTTTCTATCGTATTGATTCGGATGGTCAAAAACGCTGGTGGCTGGAAATCGTGGGTAAGGGTGGCAAAGTTCGGTTAACGCCAGCGACTCACGAATTGATGGCGGAACTAATCCGTTATCGTCAATCTCGGGATTTGGCACCCTTGCCGTATTTGGGTGAATCGACCCCATTACTCCTACCTGTCGGTAATCAACAACACCCTCTCACCCGCGCGGCGGTGCATCTAATTATTAAGACGGTATTTGCACAAGCGGCCGAACAACTGCGGGGTATCGAACCGGAACAGGCAGAGCAGGCTCGATGGTTGGAACAGGCTTCGGCTCACTGGTTACGGCATACAGCGGGTTCACATATGGCTGATGGCAAGCTTGATCTACGTTATGTACGGGATAATTTGGGTCATGCCACGTTGAGTACAACCAGTCAGTATCTTCATGCCGAGGACGAGATTCGGCATCGGGAAACTGAGCAACGGCACCGGTTGGGATGGGGTGAGTAATTTATAAGTAGATGATGTTATAAAAAGCAGTTTTGAAGTAAAATAGAACTAACAATGCTGCACAAGCACATCGACATGCTCATTTTTTAGCCAACTCAAGCCCACGTTAGCAACCCCGCGATTTTCCAAGCTCCGCTACCCCTGCCTTGACTTCGCATCAAGGGTTATCCACAGCTTCTGTGGATAACTCGCCAAAGATTTCTCGCTATTTGACAGAAGCCAAAATATAGACTATGTATTATCAAGGTATAGACAAAACCACGGATAGCATTATCATGGGCAAAGCTAAAAAACAAAAACCCGACAAGGACGCGGAAGTCAAGCTAGTGGTCCGAATCGAGGCAAAGCTGCGCGATACCTTCATCGCAGCCTGCCAGAACATGGACACCACGGCATCCAGGGAAGTACGGCACTTCATCCGCGACTTCGTGGCGCGCTCGGGCAAGACGGATACCTGAGATCGCGCGAACCAACACCCTGGGTCCGACGGACCCTCACCGCATTCCCCTTTCACGTTCTAGCGAGGCAAACATCGATGATTCAGCCCTCCAGCGACATTGCGCCCCAAGCGCAGACCCAGGCCGCCCTCGACGCTATGTACGCCTATTTCACCGCCACCGCCAAAGCCAGGCCCCGGCTGGAACGGCAGCGACTGGCTCACGAGTGGCTGGCGGCGGTCCGCCGGCTACGCGTCACCATCCAGTAAATTCCGCAACGTCCCGCGCCCTATTCGGGCGACCGGATCGCAATGTCCGACCGGTCGCCCGCATCCCACTCCATGTGTGGCAAATTGCCAGATCCCCAGCCTGCTGGCTCCTGGGAACGTCACCCGATTCCATCCCTTTCGCGGCGGCCTGACCATGGGCGGCATCATCCTGCTGGCGTTGCCGCGCATGATCAGCTCGGTATTCATCACCGAATCCAGCAAGGGCGATGCCGCCCTCAACCTGACTGGCTCGCTGCGCATACAATCCTAATCGCATCGCCACCCGCCTCCAGCAACAACCCCACGTGTTCCTGGCGCTGATCTCCGCCGCTGTGCAACAGTCGCATACCAGAGTGATCGCACCGCCATGTGATTCGGCGGTCTGGACGGCGCGCAACGGCTTTCGCAAATAGCGGCGCGACGCCGGTTATGGGATAGTAACCGGCGTCAAAAAACGACGAGAAACCCACATGACGTTCGCCGACAAACTCAGGGAGGCGGTCATTGGCAAACCGCATGACCCGCTCCATCCCGAAACCCGCCATAACATGGCCTTGGTCGCATTCCTGGCCTGGATTGGTCTCGGCGCTGACGGCTTGTCCTCCGCCTGCTACGGCCCGGAGGAAGCATTTCTGGCACTGGGTCAGTACACCCATTTCGGCCTGTATCTGGCCGCCGCTACCTTCCTGACCGTATTCATCATCGCCCTGGCTTACAACCAGGTAATCGAGTTGTTTCCGAGCGGCGGCGGCGGTTACAAGGTGGCGACCCAACTGCTGGGTTCCAAGGCTGGGCTGATATCCGGCTCGGCCCTGCTGGTGGATTACGTCCTCACTATTGCTATTTCCATCGCCGCCGGCGTGGACGCCCTGTTCAGCCTGCTGCCGCTTGGCGCGCAGCCCTACAAGCTCACGACCGAGATGGCGTTGGGCATCGCCCTGATCGTGCTCAACCTGCGCGGGATGAAAGAATCCATCAAAATGCTGCTGCCGATCTTCCTCGGCTTCTTTCTCACCCATACGTTCCTGATTCTCTACGGCATCATCGCCCATGCTGAGGGTCTACCTCACCTGATCCCGGATACCCTTAACGAGACCCAGCAACTCACCGATCAGATGGGCTGGGTGTTCGCTGTTTCACTGTTCCTGCGTGCTTATTCATTGGGTGGTGGTACTTATACCGGGTTGGAGGCGGTCTCCAACAACGTCAACATGCTCAGCGAGCCACGGGTACGCACCGGCACCTATACCATGTTGTACATGGCCGGCTCGCTGAGCTTCACGGCCGGCGGCATCATCCTGCTGTACCTGCTCTGGAACGTGCAGCCCATCGCCCATCAGACCCTGAATGCGGTCACCTTCGACGCCATCATCAACAGTTGGCAACTAGACCCGGTCATCAGTCACGGTTTACTGGCGGTGGTACTACTATTGGAGGCGGGACTGCTGTTCGTGGCGGCCAACACCGGCTTTCTCGGCGGCCCGACGGTGCTGGCGAACATGGCGGTGGATTCCTGGGTGCCGCGCCAGTTCCGCAATCTGTCCGGCCGGCTGGTCACCCAAAACGGCATCTTTCTAATGGGGCTGGGCGCGATCGGCATTCTGGTCTGGACCGGAGGCGATGTGTCGGTGCTGGTGGTGCTCTACAGCATCAACGTGTTCATCACCTTTTCACTGTCCCTGCTCGGACTGTGCCGGCACTGGTGGGCCAGTCGCTACGACGAGGACCAATGGAAATCCCGGCTGGCGCTGGCGTTGCTGGGCTTCACGGTCACCGGTGGCATTCTGGTGGTGACGGTGGTGGAAAAATTCACCGAGGGCGGCTGGCTGACGATTCTGATCACCGGCTTGATCATCGCGCTATGCGCGCTGATCAAGCGCCACTACGAGCGGGTCCGCCAGCAGTTGCGCACCATCGATGCGCTCTACGCGCCGCGCCCGGACTGGGGCGAGGATCTGCCCGAACCACCGCTGGATCCGGAATCGCCAACCGCGATCTTCCTGGTCGGCAAGAATCGTGGCCTCGGCATGTACACGCTCAAGTGGCTCAACGAAGTCTTCAGGGGCCATTTCAAGAACTTCATCTTCCTGAGCGTCGGCGAGGTGGACGCGGAGAGTTACGGCGGCAAGGGCGCGCTGCGTTCCCTGCAGTACCAGATCGAGAATTCGCTGCGCTACTACGTCAACTACTGTCACAACGAGGGCTGGGCGGCCAGGTCCTACGCCGCTTTTGGCACCGACGTGGAGGATGAACTGGAAGCGCTGGTAGTCAAGGTCGTGGCGGACTATCCCAACAGCGTGTGCCTGGGCAGCAAGCTGATTTTCGACAACGAAAGCTGGCTGATCTCGTGGCTGCACAACCACACCGCCATCGCCATGCAGCGCCGCCTGCACCTGCGGGAAATCCAGATGATCGTCACGCCGATCAAAATTTGAGGAGTCAAAATATGCCAACTGCCCGGTCCAACCCCAACCCACCCAGCTTCGCCTCGTCGCCTGACCCAGAGGCGCGCTCGACTGGTTACGCCCATCAGCCCTCTTAAGGTCATTGATAATTTCTTGTATAATAACACAATTTTTGAAATATCTTGAGGTATTCCTATGTTTGGCGAAGTCTTGGAGCGGTTTATTCAGAACCGACCTGTCGCGGTGATGGT
>JBATNZ010000091.1:0-15857 GCA_049290615.1 Candidatus Contendibacter sp. | reverse complement strand
GGCCATGCCGCTGAACGCGGCGGTACGGCGGGCGCTGGCCTACGTGCGGGAGGCGATCCGCACCGCGCCCGGACTCGGCCAAGGCAGCGGCCCGCTGAATCACGGGCACACGGCGCGGCCTTGGCATTAGGCAATCCCGGAGCGCTACCCGCTGAAGGGATGGCGTGGTTGAAGATACAACGCAAGAGGAGTGGAGATCCGTGTTGGATTGGACTTTGGCGACGTTGCTGTTCATCGTTCTTGTGGCATGGTTGCTGACCCATCGCTTTTTAAAAGGTCCGAGTCTCCTGGCCTACGACCATCCAGTGGAAAACCGCCCCGGCTTGCGGGATAACGCCAGCGCCAATCACCAGGAAGCGGTGCGCCTGCTGGAACGGGCCGCGGTCGAGATTCGGTCCGTCCCCAGAAAACAGCGGCTAGCGGCGATCCGGCGGGTGATGGCGCGGGGGTTTATGGAACCGTCACTGGTGGGCGATTCGGAATACCGTATTGAGGAAACGAATGCCGGCGGCGCGCCGGGCGAGTGGGTGCTGGCGCCGCAATCCGATCCGAATCGCCGGCTGCTGTACCTGCATGGCGGCGCTTTCATCAGCGGTTGCCCGCGCGGCCATCGCATGATCACCACGCGCCTGGCGCGGATTACGGGCGCCGCGGTGCTGGCGCTGGATTACCGGCTGATGCCGGAGCATTCGCGCCGGGACATGATCGATGACTGCCAGACAGCCTATCGCTGGATTCTGGACCACGGTCCCGACGGCCCGGCCCCCGTCCGCGAGCTGTTCGTGGCTGGCGATTCGGCGGGAGGTAACCTGGCTCTCGTGCTCATCGCCTGGGCGCGCGACGCGGGTTTGCGCGCCGCGAACGGCGCCATGGCGTTGTCGCCGAGCGTGGACATGACGCTGTCCAGCCCTACCTTGAAGAGCAATCTCGAAACGGATCTGATGATGGGTCCCAGTCTGAGCTGGTTTCTGCGTATCCCCAGAACTCTCTATCTGCTGATGGCCTGGCTTTGGAGCCGGATGGTTCCGCCGAACCCACTGATCTCACCGGTTTTTGGCGACCTGTCCAGATTGCCGCCGATACTGGTGCAGGCCAGCGAGGCGGAAATGATGCTGGGCGACGCCCGCCGCTACGTCAACAAGGCCCGCGCCGCGGGGTCCAGCGCGGAACTGGAGACCTGGCCGGACATGTTGCATGTCTGGCACATCTTCGAGCCGATCCTGCCCGAAGCCCAGGAAGCGTTCGAACGGATCGGCCAGTTTGTGGAGCGCTGCGCCGCGCGTTCGCGCCAACCCGGGAATATCCAAGGGCACGGCTCAACCACTTGATGAACCATGAAAAAGCATCCGCTCCCAGGTTTCGACATCCCGCAGCGCCAGCAACCGGCCGGCGAATTCCAGCGCCGCCGCAAGATTGGCTTGCGCCGCCACGCTCATTGGCTCGCCCAGATCGAAGCGTTCGCCGCGAATGGCCAGTTGAAACGCCGGTGGCGGCGGAGCGTGGTTGATCTGCTGGTAGACGTGCAGCACGGCGGCGGGCGACAAAGCATGGCTGGTGTAGCTGGTATCGCGCGCCGGTTGGAGGCGGGTGAACTGGTACGGTGATGGACCGGACACGCTGGCATCCACGAACAGCGCCAGCGCCCGATTTTCCAGATCGACCGCGTGTTCGATCTGCAACTGAAAGTCGGTGAGCAGCTCGACATCGTCCCAGTCGCCGCGCTGCTCCCGCAATGCCGCCAGCCGTTCCAGAAACAGCGGCCCCAGCGCGTCGTCGCCGCGACTGGGATTGCCGCAGGCGAGAATGAGCAAACCAGAACCAGGGACCCTCACCCTACCCCTCTCCCAAAGGGAGAGGGAACGCTTGGTTCCGCATGGTTCCATCCGCATCCCGCACCAAAAAATCCACCACCGCCCCGCTCTCTTCCTCCACCAGCTCCACGATCAACGGCATCTGGCCCAAAGCGTGGGTAGCACAGGACAGGCAGGGATCGTAGGCGCGCACCGCCACTTCGATCTGGTTCAGCAACGGCTCGGTCAGCTCCTTGCCGTCCAGGTAGCGCTCCGCCACCTGACGGATGGACTCGTTCATCGCCTGATTATTGTTGGTGGTGGACACGATCAGATTGGCCTTCTCGACCAGCCCGTCCTCGTTGATACGGTAATGGTGAAACAGCGTACCGCGCGGCGCTTCGACGACGCCGATACCCTCCCGCGTCATCTCGCCGCGCGCCACCAACTCATCGCCGAAGATGTCCGGGTCCAGCAACAGATCCTTGATCGCCTCGGTGACGTGCAGCAACTCGATCATCCGCGCCCAGTGATAGGCCAGCGTCGCGTGAATCGGCTCGCCGCCGCCCAGCGCCATGAATTCCCGCCGCTCCTCCTCGGCCAGCGGCGTGGGAATAAAATCGCAATTGTCGATCCGGGCCAGCGGTCCCACCCGGTACCAGCCCTTGTCCGGCCCCAGCGAGTTGATGAACGGGAACTTCATGTAGCTCCACGACTTCACCTGTTCACTAAGTACTTGGGCGTAGCGCCGATAATCCAGATGGTCAAACAGGATCTCACCCTGCTCGTTTTTGGCTCGCAGCCCGCCGTGATACAGGTCCAGCGCCCCATCGGCGCGCGTCAGGCTGAGATAGTTGGAGCGGATCGTCGCGAAATAGGTGAAATAGCCAGGGTTCGCCTCATAGGCTTTCTTCATCAATTTGAGGATATTGCCACCCCATTGGGTCATCAGGTCAAGGTCGGCCAGCAGGTAGTTGCGCTCCTGCAAGGTCAGCGCCTTGTTGACCCCGCCGGGAACCGTCCCAGTACCGTGAATCCGCTTACCGGTGGTGACCCGGATAATCTCCTGGCCAAACTTGCGCAACCGCACTCCCTGGCGGGCGACGTCGGGGTAATCGGCCATTACTCCGCCGATGTTGCGGTGCGCGGTGGCATCGTCGAAATCGAACAGGAAATCCGGCGAAGCCAGATGGAAGAAATGCACGGCGTGTG
The DNA here is from genome assembly GCA_049290615.1 of Candidatus Contendibacter sp. Lineage (GTDB taxonomy): Bacteria > Pseudomonadota > Gammaproteobacteria > Competibacterales > Competibacteraceae > Contendibacter. The sequence continues at coordinate 12,855 of JBATNZ010000091.1, read as the reverse complement.
ATTGCAAGGTCTGGCCGTAGTGCATCAGCCGGCGAATCTTCTCGGCGGTCGGCGGAATTTCCCGCGCGCCGACCAGTTGATCGACCGCCTTGGCCGCCGCCAGATGGTGGCTGACCGGACAGATGCCGCACAGCCGCTGCACCACCACCGGCACTTCCCAGTACGGTCGGCCCTGGATGAACTTCTCGAAGCCGCGAAACTCGACGATGTGCAATCGCGCCTGGCGGACGTGATGATCCCGGTCCATCAACAGCGTGACCTTACCGTGGCCCTCGACCCGGCTGAGCGGATCGATGGCGATGCGGCATAGCCGTTCCGGATGGGACGCCGTTTCCAATGCACTCATGACGCGCCTCGCTCAATCGTAATGAATCTGGGTGTAGGGCAGCGCGAGCGGTTGCCCCGACAGCAACTGGTTGACGAAGGTCCAGATGGCATCCGCCGACGGCGGGCAGCCGGGCAAAAAGTAGTCGATCTTCACCACCTCATGCACCGGATGCACCTGGTCGAGCAGCAGTGGAATTTCCGGGTCGTTGGGGATTTGTGGATCGATCAGGCCGATCCCGTGCAGGTAGGACTCCTCCAGGCAGTCCTTAAGGTCGAACTGATTACGCATCGCCGGGACGCCGCCGTTCAGGGCGCAGGCGCCGATGGCTATCAGAATCTTGCAGCGCGCCCGGAATTCCAGCAGCACATGGACGTTCTCGGCGTTGCAGACCCCGCCCTCGATCAGGCCGAGGTCGCATTCGCCCAGTTCCTTGATGTCGGTCAGCGGGCTACGGTCCAGTTCCACCCGCTCGGCCAGCTCGAACAGCCGCTCGTCGAGATCGAGCAGCGACATGTGGCAGCCGAAGCAGCCGGCCAGCGAACAGGTGGCGATTTTCAGCTTGGATTCAATCATGGCGGCGCCCTCCCCGGCTCTCCGGCAGTTGCGCCACATCGCCCACCACGCTGATCGGCTTGCGGTCGTAGAGCCGCTGACCAATAGGGGTCTCGTAACCCCGATGCTTGATCAAAATCGCCCCGGTCGGACAGACTTGGGCCGCCTTGTCGGCGATGCTGAAATCGGTGGCGCCCAGCTTGCCGGACGGGGTGTTCACCACCAGGCGCGCTTCGATGCCCCGCCCCTGCACCGCGAATATGTTCTTGCCGTCCATGTCGCGACTGGCCCGCACGCACAGTTCGCAGCGGATGCAGCGGTTGAAGTCGATCACCGCCTCGGGATGGGAAGCGTCCACCGGACGGCGCGGATAAAAGTGCTTGTAGTGCGGCGCCAGCATCCCGACGTAATAGGCCACCGCCTGCAACTGGCAGGCCCCGCTCTTCTCGCAGGCCGGGCAAACGTGGTTGCCCTCCACGAACAGCATTTGCAGGATGCCGCGGCGGATCTCGCGCAATTCCTCGGTCTCGCTCCGCACGGTCTGGCCCGCCGCCGCCGGGGTGGTGCAGGCCGCCTGCATCCGGCCGTTAGCCTCGACCAGGCAAACCCGGCAACTGCCGTGCGGGGCGAACTCCCGATTGAAACACAGATGCGGAATGTAAACGCCGGCGGCCAGCGCGGCGGCCATGATGGTCTGGCCGTCCTGGAACGGAACCTGCCACCCATCCAGCGTGAAACTCTGCTCCCCGTTCATGGCATCGCTCCCAGCATCAGTTCCTGCTCGCGCAGGTGTGCATCCGGATCGTCGCGGCCAGTCAGCCGCCGGGCCTGCTCCAACGCCGCGTCCAGATCGAAAGCCGGCTCAAAGGTGGTGGACCGCAGCCGTTGCTCCCAAGCTTCCGGAAACTGTTCGAGGCTGTCCAGCACCGGATTGGGCGCGGTCTGGCCCAGCCCACAATGACAGGCCACCTGCATGATCCGCCCCAGCTTGCGCATCTCCTCCAGATCGATGCGGGTGCCATGACCGGTGTGAACCTTCGCTACCAGATCGCGCATCAGCGAGGTGCCGACCCGGCAGGGCGTGCAGAAGCCGCAGCTTTCATGGACAAAGAAGTGGGCAAAATTACGGACGCCATCGAGAATATCGCGCCGGTGGCTGAACACCATGAACGAGCCGCCGGTGGCCAGGTCCTCGAAGCAGATGCGCCGGTCGAATTGTTTGGCGGAAATCATGTGCCCGGCGGGGCCGGCCATCTGGATACCTTGGGCGTCCCGCGCCCCGCAGTCCTCCAGCACCCGCCGCACGGTGACACCGAACGGGTATTCGTAGATGCCCGGCCACTCGCAGTCGCCGCTGAGACTGAGCAGCTTGGTGCCTTTGGATTCGGCGGTGCCGCGGCTGGCGAACCAGTCGCCGCCCTCCACCGCAATCTTGGCGGTGGCGGCGAAGGTCTCGACGTTGTTGACCACGGTCGGTTTATTCAGATAGCCGTGGGTGGTGGGGAACGGCGGGCGGATGCGCGGCACGCCGTGCTTACCCTCCAGCGATTCAATCAGCGCCGACTCCTCGCCGCAAACGTAAGCGCCGGCTCCGAGGTGAATGTCGATGTCGAAACAGAAGCTTGGATCGCCGAGAATGGCCTCGCCCAACAGTCCCACTTCACGGCGGCGGCTCAGGGTTTCCCGCAACGGGTCCAGCAGATAGCGATACTCGCCGCGCAGGTAGACGAAGCCCTGGCGCGCACCGATCACCCGGCCGCACAGGGTCATGCCCTCGAATACCAGATCGGCGAAGTCCTGCATCAGCACCCGGTCCTTGAAGGTGCCCGGCTCGCCCTCGTCGGCGTTGCAGACCACGTATTTCACCTCGCCGGGGGCGTTGCGGCAGGAAATCCACTTGGCGGCGGACCGGAAGCCGGCGCCCCCCTGACCCCGCAGACCGGATTTGACCATTTCTTCCAGAATCGCCTCCGGGCCACGCTTCAGCACCGCCCGCAAAGCCGAACCATCGGCGAAGTGTCGCCCCAGCAGAATGTCGGCCCGGCGGATGTTGCTGACTACTTCGAAGAACTCGCGCGGCCATTCCGCCAGCGGCGTTTGGCCATTCACCAAATCCGCGACCCGATCCAGGCGCGATTGATCCAGGCGGGTGAGCGCATAGCCATTGACCAGCGCGGCCGGCCCCTGATCGCACATGCCGGTGCAGGAGGTGGTGCCGACCGTGACCAGCCGGTCGGCGCGGGTTTCGCCAATCGCCACGCCCAGCCGCTCGCAGAGGTAGTGCAGCAATTCGCGATTGCCGAGCATCCGGTCGGTGATGTTGTCGCTGAACAGGATATCGTAGCAACCGCGCGGCGCGGTGTAGAGGAAGGAATAGAACTCAGCGACGTTGCGGACCTTGTCCGGCGGGATGCCGAGTTCGACCGCCACCCGCTCCAGGGCTTCGGGCGACAGCCAAGTCAGGCTGTCCTGCGCCTCGCGCAGGATTTGCAGCAGCCGGGTCGGCATATCGCCGTGGCGCCGGACGATCTCGCGAACCGCCTGGAAGAGTGCGTCAGATTCCGCCATGGGCCACCTCCGTCGTTCATCCGCCGATCCGCCAACGCCAGGGCGTTGATGGTTTTTTCATCGGGCAAACCATTTAAGCAATATGGTTAAGCATACTCCCACCCAAGTAAAAAGTGTTATGTTCCTACGGGTTAACATCCTGTTTCACGCTGGCGTGGAACGCGGTCGGCCATGTTGCATCCAATAACAGGCAACACCGTCCGCGTTCCCCCTCAAATCGCCCGCCGGCGGTTCCGATTCGGTTCCGTTCTGGCGTTACCAGGGAATTACGGGCAGAATTTCGATCTTTCGCGACCCACTATTGGAGACGAGACCCTCCCATGCCGAGCCAACCCTTGAAATCCATCCACTGGCTGCTTTTGGGATGGCTGACCGCCAGCGCCGCGCAGGCGACGGTTTACCCCTTGCCGCCTCCGGACACGGATGTGATCGGGCAGGTCAAGGTGATGTACGCCACCAAGGACGATACGCTGGTGGATATCGCCCGCCGTCACGGCCTGGGCTACGACGAGATCGTTCACGCCAACCCGGGCGTGGATCGCTGGGCGCCCGGCGAGGGCGATCCGATCGTGCTGCCGACCCGCCACATCCTGCCTGATACCCCGCGAGAAGGCATCGTCCTCAACATCGCCGAAATGCGGCTGTATTACTATCCCAAGATCAGCGCCGGCCAGGAACCGGTGGTCATCACCTACCCGGTCAGCATCGGCCGCATGGACTGGAAAACGCCCATGGGGCTGACCAAGGTCGTCGCCAAGGACATCGATCCCCCATGGCGGCCACCAGCCACGATCAAGGCTGAACACGCCGCTGAGGGCGACATCCTGCCGGACGTGGTGCCCGGCGGCCCGGATAATCCGCTGGGCCGTTTCGCCATGCGGCTGGGCGTACCTGGTTATCTCATTCACGGCACCAACAAACCCTACGGCATCGGCATGCGGGTGACGCACGGTTGCGTGCGGATGTACCCGGAAGATATCGAACGTCTGTTCGGCATGGTGCCGGTCGGCACGCCGGTGCGGCTGATCGACCAGCCGGTGAAAGTCGGGCGACTGAACGGTCAGTTGCTGGTCCAGTCGCACGCGCCGCTGGAGGAAGACAACCTGCCAATCAAGGTCACCCTGGAACAGGCCCGCCAGGCGGTGATCGCCAAGACCGGCCCGGACATGCCCGGCGTGGATCAGGCCACGCTGGAATTGACGGTGGAACAGGTCAGCGGCATCCCCGTGGCCATTTCCGCGCCGGGCGCATACCCGGTCGCGCAACCGGCCAGCCCGGCGCCGGCGGAACCCGCGTCCGAAGCGCCCGTCGCCAACCGGACGCCGCTCCCTTACCCACCACCCTACACTGCGTACAACGCCCCGCCCGCGCCGGTTTATCGACCCGCACCCGCCGCGCCACCTGGATCAGCTATCCCCTATCGCAATCCGGCGGCCGATGATGACCTGCCTCCCTATCCTTATCCGCCGGCTTCGGCGCCACCCGCTTACCGACCGGCTCCAAGCTATCCCCGTTCCACCCCGCCCGCAAGCCGGCCATCCGCCAGCGACGAAACCCGCGAGCCGCCCGGTCTTCCCCCGCCGCGCCGGCTGTGATGGCAACAAAAAAACCCCGCTAAGCGGGGTTTTATTTGCAACCGCCAGAAATGCTGGCTTATTTATACATCGACTTCTTAAACATGCGGTTGATCTTTTCCTCGGTCGCCATGCTCATGGACTTGGCTTCGTTGGCGGTATCCATGGCATTGCGGGCCATGGTTTTGGCTTCGTTGGCATCGTTCTGCACTTTTTGCAAATCGCTGGTGCTGGCGCAGCCAACAGTCAAACCGGCGATCAGGGCCAACGCAGAAATCTTGGCGACAGTCTTAAGGGACATATTCAACTCCTTAAAATCTCATTTCAAACAAAAAAGGTGACAGCTAACGACGCTGTCGTTAAAGCACAACCAAGTTGCAACAACACAACAAAGTCATTATATAACGAAACTTGAGTTCGCGGACAATTCCAAAAGCGCCGGGACTAGCGAATTTCGACCCGCATGCCTTTTTTTACCCAAGGTCTGAGCGCCTCAATCTGCCGGTTGTCCAGCGCCACGCAGCCGCTGGTCCAGTTGATACCCGCGCTGTGGATCTGTGGATCGCCCATGCCCACCCCATGAATGCCGATCTGCCCACCCAGCGGCGTATCCTGCGGCGGCGTATAGCCGTGGGTCCAGGCGGCGCGGACGCGCTCGTAAGTCGTTTGGTCGATCCGATGCTCCCGCAACGCCCGCTCGGCGTAGTCGAGATTGGGATAATCAAGGCCGATGAAGGTCTTGAACCGGCTCTGGTCGTTGATCCAGCCGACCCGGAACACTCCAGTCGGCGTCCGGTTGTCGCCGCGCCGGGACTTGACGCCGGCCCCGCTGCTGCCCAGGGCGATTGGGCGGAACACCTTGACCGGCTGACCACCCCGCATAATGCTCAGCGTGTCGGCCTTGGTATCCACCAGCAACCAAGGTTCGCGCGGCGACGCGGTTTGGCTCGCCAGCGACAGCGGCGCCGATTCCTGAAGATCGTTCAGGGCGCAGGCGCTGATTAGCCACGTCAACATACCGAGGAAAACAACCCGTTTACCGAGCTTCCACATACCGGTCCTCATGCCTCTTGTCATTTGTCGCCGGGCGTAAAGTTATAAAACAGCCAGCGCGGCGACGCAAGCCTTGTTTCCCGTGTCTCCAGGGCTATCGCACTATGTAGCCTTATACAGACGCGGGCCAGTTTGCCAACGTGGTGCGTGGCCGCTGGAGTATCAAAACGGGCAACATGGGGTGTTTGGATGTCCAACGCCTCGGAATTTCGGCATTACCGCGGCGCCAGGAACCTCGCGCGCGCGATCACGCGCGGCACCCGCCGGCCGGATGGCGCCGCCGCCATGTACACAATCCGCCGATCCTGGTTCGGCCCGAAGCTGACATGAATCGGTAGATCGGCACCGTAGAAATAGAGCCGGTCAAACGGGGTGTTGGTCACGATCCACCGCGCCACTTCCAGCATGTTCTCGTCGTCGATGATGAAATCCACGGCGGCGCCCAGCCGCTCGCAGACGCGATGGCCCAGACGGTCCGCTTCATGCGCCGCATGTTGATCGCGTTTCGGGTCGATGCGGCCGGGAATCCGCCGGGCCAGTGGCGGCGAGCAGAAGCCGTAGGTCAACCGGATCATGCCGAAGTAGTCGATCACCGGGTCGAGGATGTTGAGCACCAGATCCAGCAGGGCGGTGTAGCTTTCCGATTGCTCGGGGCGGTTGGCGAGGCCGGTCCGGGCCTGGGTCTCGCCGCACTCGATCAAGTGGCGGAAGGTCAGATACGCGCCGCAGGGATCGTCCAGGGTTGGAATCGTCCGCGCGCGTTGGAGCGCGAAGCCGTCGAGGGTCCAGCGATGGCGGGTTAACGTGTTGAGCAATTCCGCCGGCGGCGGCCCGTGGCCGGACAGGTCGAACAGTCCCAGTCCCTCCAGCGCCGCTTCAAAGGCGAGCTGTTCCGGGTAACGGGGAAATTCTTCGTTGACATAGCGCGATTTGTGGTACAGGAACGGCGGTTCGTAGCGGTCGCCGTAGGCGAAGTAGTCGATGTTCCGCTCGCGCAGCTTGATCTTCACCCGTTCGATCAGGCGGGGCAGGGGCTGGCCGGCGAAATCATCGTAACGCAGCAGGCTGAGCTTGCCCGAGGCGATGTGAATCTTGACCAGATCGGCGTGGCGACAATCGCCGTAGAGTACGGCCGCGCCGCCGACGTAGACCCGCAGCAGCGGCGGCAGCCGCTCGACCAGGCTGGCGTGCAGTTGCAGCGACCGGCCTTCTTCCAGCCAGCCGAGACCACATTCCGCCGCCTGCCGGCAGGCCCGCGCGATGGCATCCACGTCCGCGATCTGAAACAGCAGGTTCCGCGCGGCGGATTGGGCGGTGGCGCAGTCGCCAAAGAAGGCCTTAATGTCGCGTTGCAGACCGCGTTCCAGGCGCGCATGGGGCTTGCGCCGCTCGAACTGGGTCAGGGCGAGGTAGACCGCCAGATCGGCGATGCGGGCGGTTCGCGCCCGCGCCAGATCGGCGGGATTCTTGCGCGCCTCGATGAAGCGGAGCGCCCTGCCGATGGAGCCGAAACCGGCGATGAGGGGAGCCGGGTTTTCAACTTCATCGGCGTCCGGCCACCGGCCCAGGGCGAGGCACTGGTTCCAGAGCCGCTCCAGCGGTTCCCGGTATTCGGCGTAGCGCTCGGCGGCCCGGTCGCGCCGTGGCCGCTCCGGACACTCCCGCGCCGGGGCGGATAGGCCGCGCGGCAGGTTACGGCGGCTGCGGTAACGCTCCACCAGGAATCGCTGTTCGGCATCCTTGTCGCGGAAGACGTAAAGCACCCCTGGCGCCACCGGGATCGGTTCCTGATCCAGTGCCGATTCGATAAATGCCTTGATCTCGGTCTGGGTGTAGTACTTCTGAAAGGTGCCGCGCTGGGTGAGCACCCCATCCTGGAAGTGCTGGCCCCGCAGCTCGTTCTGGTTGGCGAGCATCACCGAGACCACCAGCAGCCGTTCGGCCAGCGACCAGGCGCGGGTCAGCGCCTCCAGCCGTTCGTCGAAATCCTCGATGACATTGACCACGAAGCCGAGGTTGACGATGTCCGCCGACCGGATCGGCTGGTCCGGCGCGTGGTACGGATCCCAGCCGGCGACGGACAGGCCTCTCTCGGTAAGACCGCGCAGGTCGCCGCCGCGCCCGCAACCGTAGTCGAACAGCGAGAAGCGTCCGTCGAGAAAGCCGTAACGGGCCAGCGTTTGCACCGGAGCCGAGAGGCCTTGGCGCGCCAGCGCGGTTAACTGCCGCGCCGCCTGCCAGCCGGCGTGCGGAGGAGTCACGCTCTCATCAAACTCGCCGGGTTCGGTTTCGTCATTGCCCAGCGGGACCAGAGTATGACCCACGATGCGGTAGCCTTGCTCCCGGACCAGCGCCAGCCATTGACGCTGGTAGCCGATACGGGTCGGCTGGTCGAACAGGCCGATGGATTCCGCCGCCGCCGTCAGCGCGGCGTATTCGGCCCGGCGCGGATGATCGGCGGGTAGCAACAGCTCTTTGCGATGCAGGATCGGCGGATTGAGCGAGTCAGCATAGCTGCGGTGGCTCACGGTTCCGTTCGCCAAATCCACCAGCCAGCTTTCGCTCAGGGCGGGGAAGGGTTCATCAAGGAAGTCGGGATAATGGAGCAGCGCGAGATGTGATCCGTTGGCTTCGATGCGAATGAGGTTGTAATGCTCCAACCGCCGAACCCCAGCGAGCCGCTCGGCTTCAGGCAGGCGGGTGGCCAATCCCGCATCCAGGGCCGCTCCGGCCTCTACATGGAAATAGCCGCGCTGCCCGACCGTCTTGCCTGGCGTTGATCCCATGAAGCTAGCATCATTAGCTGTTTGTATTATGATTTAACACATGTTACCACCTAATCCGCTTGAATCAGTAACCCATTGACGCATCTTCCCGCTCTCCCCTTGCGCATATCCTACCGTACTGGTCGGGACGACCTGGCGCGGGATTTCTTTGTGCCGTGTTTGGAGAGTTCCGTGCTGTATCGGCGGGCGGCGGGGTATTTTTCCAGTGCCGGGCTGGCGCTGGCGGCGCGCGGGGTGGCGAGTCTGGCGGCGCGGGGCGGGACGATGCGCTTGGTGGTTTCGCCGTATCTGGAACCGGCGGATGTGGAGGCGCTGCGGGCGGCGGTGGAGCGTCCGGCGGAGATCTTGCGCGCCGTCGTGGCCCGGAGTTTGGCCGACATCGAGGATGCCCTGATCCGGAATCGGCTCAACGCCCTGGCCTGGCTGGCGGCCGCGGGCCTGCTGGAAATTAGGCTCGCCCTGCGGCTGGATGCGGAAGGCCGGTTCGCGCGGGGTCTGTTCCACGAAAAGGCAGGCGTTTTCACCGACGCTGCGGGCAATCATGTGGCGTTCTCGGGTTCGTCCAACGAAACCGCCGGCGGTTTGCTGGAGAACTTCGAGAGCCTCAAGGTGTTTTGTTCGTGGCGGGATGCCGAAGGCCGGGTTCAGGAGGAAATCGAGAATTTCGAGGCGCTATGGCGGGATGCGACGCCGGGTTTGCGGGTGATCGAGTTCAGCGCCGCCGGGAAGGAGTTGCTGGAACGCTTCCGCGATGGTGGGAGGCCACCTGCGGGGCTGGAGCTTGCTCGGGTGGCGGAATCCGGAGTACCGTCCGCGTTCCGCCCGCCACGCGGGTTTGAGTTGCGCCCTTATCAGGTCGAGGCGATCCGCGCTTGGAGCAAGGCGGGCGGCCGGGGCATTCTGGCCATGGCGACCGGTTCGGGCAAGACGCCGACCGCGCTAACCCTGGCTAGCAAGGTGGCGGAGAAGAATCAGCCGCTGGCTTTGATCATGGTGTGTCCGTTTATCAATCTTTGCCGGCAATGGATTCGGGAGTTGGCGGCATTTGGCCTGAACGCCGTGGCCTGTTTCGAAGGGCGGGACCGCTGGCAGGCAGAATTTGAGGAGGGGTATCAACGGCTGGCGGTCGGGCTGGCGCGGGTTCACGCAGTGGTGGCCACCAACGCGACCTTTATGAGTGAAGGCTTTCAGGCGCGGTTGCGGCCACGGTTGGCGGCGGGGGCGGTGCATCATCTGCTGGTCGCGGACGAGGTTCACAATCTGGGCGCGGAACGCGGCCGGGGGGCGCTACCGGACGGGATTGCCTTGCGGCTCGGCTTGTCCGCGACTCCGGAGCGTCATTACGATCCGGTCGGAACGAAGGAGGTGCTCGATTATTTCGGCGGCGTCGTGTACGAGTATCCGCTGTCCCGCGCCATCGCCGATGGCCGTCTCTGTCCCTACCGCTATCACCCGGTGCTGGTGGCGCTAACCGATGAGGAGACCGACACCTACGCGGCGATTACCGCGAAGCTCGCCCGGTTCTTTCCGGGGGGAGACACCGAGCAGGAAGTGGAGCAGGCGGCCATGCGGCTGCTGATCCAGCGGGCACGCCTGCTGGCGGGGGCGGTCGACAAGTTGGAGGCGCTCGACCGGCTGATCGGCGCGCTGCCCGAACCGCCGCGCCAGGCGATTTTCTATTGTGGCGATGGGCGAACCACCGATGCGATCACGGCGGATGAAGTGCGCCAGATTCAAGCGGTGGCCCGCCTGCTGGGCGAGAAGCACGGCTTGCGGGTGCGGAATTTCACCTATCGGGAGACGCCGCAAGAGCGGGAGGAGATTTTGCGGGATTTGGGCAGCGGTTTCCTGGATGGGGTGGTGGCGATCCGTTGTCTGGACGAGGGCATCGATCTGCCGGAGCTGCGCATGGGCTTCCTGCTGGCCAGTTCCACTAATCCCCGTCAGTTCGTGCAGCGCCGGGGGCGGTTGCTGCGGAACGCGCCGGGTAAAACGCGCGCCATCATCTATGATTTCATCGTGCGCCCGCCCAACCTGGGCGGCAGCCTGGATGATGAGTCCTTTAATATGGAGCGGGCTTTTTTCCAGCGGGAGTTGCAGCGCATCGTCGAGTTTTGCCGGATGGCGGAGAACGGACCGGAGGCGTTGCATTCGCTGCACGAGTTGCGGCTGAACTATCATCTGTTGGCGGATGGCGCGAATGGATCGGGCTGACCCACTGGGAGGAAAAAGCCGGTGACCGATCACGACCACGGCTACAAGCGATTGTTTTCCCATCCAGAAATGATCCGGGATCTGCTCCTCGGCTTCGTTCCGGCCGACTGGATCGCCGAACTCGATTTCACCACCCTGGAAAAGTATCCGACCGAATTCATTGACGACCGGCTGCGCAACCGGCGCAGCGACGTGATCTGGCGGGTGCGCTGGGGACGGGACTGGCTCTATATCTACATCCTGCTGGAATTCCAGTCCGGAGTGCATCGGTTCATGGCGATGCGCCTGTTCACTTACATCGATTTGTTGTATCAGGACCTGATTCGCAGCCGACAACTCGGGCGACCCCGGCGGTTGCCCTCGGTGCTGCCCGTCGTCCTGTACAATGGCCGGCGACGCTGGATGGCGCCGACGGACCTGGAAGCCCTGATTGAGCCGGGGCCTGCGGGTCTGGCCGCTTACCGGCCGCAGACGCGCTACCTGCTGATTGATGAAAGTGCGTATGCCGATGCGGAGTTGGCGAGCATGCGCAATCTGGTGGCAGCGCTGTTCCGGCTGGAGAACAGTCGGGGGCCAGAGGCGGTGCGCGAGGTGCTGGCCGCCTTGGTCGACTGGCTGGCGGCGCCGGAACAGGAGGAACTGCGGCATTCATTTCTCATCTGGCTGCGGGAAGGGTTTCTGAAGGCCCGGCTCCCGAGCGTTGCCTTTCCCGAACTGAACAACCTGGAGGAGGCTCGTATCATGTTGACCGAGCGCGTAGTGGACTGGACGCAACAATGGAAGCAGGAAGGTTTGCAGGAAGGTTTGCAGGAAGGCCGGCAGGAAGGCCGGCAGGAAGGCCTCTATTCAGAACGGCGGTTGTTGCTGCGGCAAATCCGCCGCCGGTTTGGCGAGACCGTCGCCGCGCAAAGCGCCCCCGCCCTGGAACGGATTGAGCAGTTGGCTGTGTTTGAAGATCTGGGCGAGGAACTGTTCGACTGTGCCGATGAAACAGCCTGGCTGGCGCGGTTGTGGAGCGTTACTGGCGAGGAAGAAAGACATTGAAGTGCCCCTCAGCACTCAGATTTTAAAAGCCGACAAGAGATTAGGTTATACGCCATGCCATCGAAGTCAGAAGAACAGGAAATACTGAAGCGTCTGCGCGAGCTGGAAGAAGAAAATGCCCGCCTGCGTAGCGTGGTGAAGCCGAGCGCCAGCGCAAAACTGGTGGTGACCGAGAGCGAGTATAAAGGTCATCCGACCTTGACCTTTGAAGGGCCGGTTCGCCCTTTCAGTCTGGGGTTGAGGAAACTACAGCTTATCAAGGAAGCTTGGCCGGAGATTGAGGCGTTCCTGCAACGCCACGCTAAAACGTAATTCAGGCCGTCGGATAGCGGCGACGATGCCTAATCGAAAATATTTACTGCAATCATGGGATGCTGTTTATGATTGACCATTCAACAGCAAGCGCAAACCCTTTTACCGCCCCCAGGAAATCTTCAAAAGCGCGAAATCCGAATATCAGACTCTCATCCGCGAAATTCTGAAGGAAGAGCGCGATGTCATGCATTTAAGGCGGCGCAGCGATATTCACCAGCGGATCTATGACCACATCAAGCGGGTGATCAAATGATTCTGGAACGCCTTGTGCTGGAAAATTTCCGCCAGTTCAATGGCACCCGATTACCCACAACTTATCCGTCACCGGCATACACGGCACGGCCGGCCTCCAACGCGAGGGCAAACGCTCTGACCTTCTGCATGCCTTCCCAGATGGCTTTGGGACCGGGGTGACCGTCGT